>NZ_JADAKK010000069.1 GCF_020278625.1 Wolbachia endosymbiont of Mansonella ozzardi | reverse complement strand
TTACGCCATTAATGGAAATTTAGTTCCCAGTGGCAATTTTATGTCAAAGGTGATGTACAAATGAGAGTAGCTTTTCAAATGAATGAAAATATAAACTTTGAAACTGACACCACATTTGCATTAATAAAGGAGGCACAAAGGAGGGAGCACGAAGTTTTTTTCTATGTCCCTAACAATTTAGCACTAAAGTTAAATCAGCCAATCGCTCTTGCTCAGAAAGTCAGCGTTAAAGATTTTAGTTTCATCTCTAAAAAAGATGTAACCATCAATTTGAGTGAAATGGATATCATATTTATCAGGCAGGATCCACCCTTTGATGTGCGTTATATTACAACCACCTATATTTTAGAAAAAACTAGCGCATTGGTAATTAATAATCCAACAGAGATAAGAAACTGTCCCGAAAAACTAATTACTTCACTGTTTCCAGAACTAACTCCACCAACTTTAATTACTGAGAATGTATCGATGATTAGAGATTTTTACCATAATTACAGAGATATTATTCTGAAACCATTGTATAGCTATGGAGGAAACGATGTAATAAGAATACAAGATGAAAACAGTATTCAAGTAGTAGTTGAACTCATGATCGCAAAATATGAGTGTCCTGTAGTTGTACAGGCATTTTGCAAAAATATAGACAAAGATAAAAGAATATTATTACTCGATGGCCAACCAATTGGAATAATGAAACGAGTTCCAAGAGATGGAGAGATTAGAACAAACTTGCGGCTCGGAGCAAGTTTTGGACCTGCTCAAATGAACGATAGAGACAATGAAATATGTAATAAAATTGGCCCTGAATTAAAGAAAAGAGGGCTAATATTTGTTGGTATTGACATTATAGGTAGCTTTCTTCTCGAAATTAACACAACTTCACCCACGGGAGTAGTTTTCATCAACGAATTATATAATACATTGCTAGAAAGAAATCTTTGGGATACATTCGAAGAAAAAGCAAGCAGCCATACCCGTTAACTAAATTCTTGAGCTATTACATTAATAAACTCAGTAACCCCATTCCTTATTCTTGTTCTCTTAGTATTATTAGCCATATCACGCAATTTTTGACTATTTTGTAATAGATCAACTAGCAACTCTCTTAAGCTTTTTTTCACTTCACTATTTTGCTCAACTATTACAGCTGCCCCTGAATCTTCAATATATTTTGCGTTATAAAATTGATGACTATCTTTTGAGTGAGGATAAGGAATATATATAGCGGGGCGCTCAGCAAGAGTGATTTCCGCTATCGAGGTTGCTCCTGCTCTGCTAATTATCAAATGAGCACTCACTAGCCTACTTTCCATATCGTTAAAAAACTCACTCAATTCACAATAGATCCTTTCACTCTCATATAGGCCCCTAACTCTGTCCATATTTTTCTTCGTACATTGCTGTGTTACTCTAATCTTTCCTTTCATTTCAGTAGGCAGATTACAAATTACGTTACTCACTATATTATCAAAAAAACTTGCGCCTTGACTACCTGCTATTATTAATATGTTTAGGGTTTTCTCAGTACAAGAATAGCCTTGCGCCTTTATATTAACGAAATTCCCTGTAAAAACACATTTACTGCTCCTCGCATATTTAGTTTCTGGAAAGCTAGTTGCAATTAATTTAGCACTTTTGGAAAAGAATCTGTTTACTCTCCCTAAAACTGTATTTTGTTCATGCAAAATTATAGGTATAGAGAGAATCTTTGCTGCAAGAAGAGTTGGAAAAGAAGCATAGCTACCAAAACCAATGACTAGTTTTGGCTTCAACTTTCTTATTTGATACAGTGCCAACACACAACTATATATCAAAAAACTTAAATTTATTGCTGCTTGGTTTATATAACGGCAGGGTATAATTTTCCATATCAGTATTTTTATCCGTTTTTTTATCAGTAAATAATATGCTATTATATCCTTGTATCTTTAGTGCTCCTGCTAAGGTTATAGCTGGAAAAATGTGTCCACCTGTACCACCTGTTGCTAGAATGATATCCATTTGTGTATAGTAAATTAATACTAGATTGTCGACCATTACTTAACAATTTGCATGTAAAATTTTACTAAGCTTTATGATATGGGATCAGAAATGTCTGAAAACAATAGTAAAAAAGAATCTAACGTGAAAAATAAGCCTTAAGGACAAGGAGAAGGCAAAAGCGGAAATTTTCTATGACTGTTAAAAAGATATAATAAAAGCTCTCTTCAATTCAGTCGGTGATCTACCTCAGCAAGAGCAATGTAAAAATTACAATCAGTAAGAAGGTAAGATATGAGTACTGGAACAACAGTCAAGCAAAGTGGTAAAAAAAATCCAGAGGATCTTAATCAAAAGCAGTGAAAAAAGCAGCTGAAGGGTTAAAAGAAAGGTTACAGAAATCTGGTGCTGGTAATCAACCTGTCGGAGTTAAAATACCCAGTCAAGCTACAACTCAAAATATTGATGATGTTAAAGCAATGAAACGCTAATTCAACTGTTTAACGATTCATCGTCCGCTGCAAGAACCGATTCGTGTATCATTTCTGAAATGGTTGGATGAGGAAAGACCGTAGACTTCATGTCGGAGTCTGTTCCTTCCAGCTGCTTTGCAAGAGCAAAATTGCTGATTAACTCTGTTACTTCTGCTCCTATCATGTGAGCGCCAAGAAGTTCGCCTGTTTTTTTATCAACCACTGTTTTTACTAACCCTTCGGTTTCACCGAGTGCAATGGACTTACCATTAAAATTAGCATGAAATTTTCCTATCTTTATATTATACCCATTTTTTATTGCCTGTTCTTCAGTAAGGCCAACACTTGCTATCTGCGGGTGAGAGTAAGTGCAATTTGGTATGCACTCTTTTTTTAACCTACGAGGACTTTTGTCAGCAATCTTTTCAACGCAGATCACAGCTTCATGACTTGCCTTATGCGCTAAACACGGTGGGCCAGCTACATCACCTATCGCATACATCTTAGGTTCGCTCGTTTCATACCATTCATTCGTTTCAATAAAACCAGAAGAGCTTAATTTAATTTCTGTATTTTCTAACCCTATATTTTCAGTGTTTGCCTGAACGCCAACTGCAACAATTACTCTATCGAATTCTTTGCTCTCACCACTACTTAGTTGCACCTGAGTAGAGCCTTTATTTTTAGTAAAAGTTTTTACACTATTGTTTGTATATATCTTTATTCCCTGTCTTGTAAGTATTTCTTGCGCTAAATTTGAAATCTCTCTGTCTTCCAATGGTAAAATAGTGTCTTTTACTTCTACAATTGTTACTTCAACTCCCAAAGTACTATAAAAACTTGCAAATTCTACTCCGACTGCACCAGATCCTATAACTAGTAGTGATTTTGGCAATCTATCCGGAATCATAGCATGCTGTGCATTCCATATTAAATTTCCATCTATCTCTATTCCAGGCAGGTTCCTCGCTCTCACACCTGTTGCTAAAATAACATGCTTGGAAACAATTTCTTGTTCCTCCTTACTATTGAAGATTTTTATGGTATAGTTACCAGCAAGTTTACCAAGTCCTTGGTGAATTTTGACGTTATTCTTCTTCATCAAATACGCAACACCTTTTGATAACTTATCAACGACTTTTCTTGAGTATTTCACTATTGACTGAATATCAAAGCTTGTATCTTTTACTTTTATACCAAATTCCTCTGATCTTCTTATTAATCTATAAATTTCAGATGCTCTAAGCAGAGATTTTGTTGGTATACAACCCCAATTTAGGCATATACCACCTAAATTCTTCTCTTTCTCAATAATCGCAGTTTTAAACCCAAGCTTCGCTGCTCTAATTGCAGCCATATAACCACCAGGACCGCTACCTATAACAGTAACATCATACTCACTCATCAGTTTTCTTTGTATTAAAAAGACTATATATAACAGACGGAATCTATATAATCAACGGCGTTACCTCGTGTCATTCAAGTAGATGGCACTAGAATCCAGCCCTCATTTAATCCCATTGAAAACTTTGTGTTTTTACATAAGACTACTTTTATGTTTACCAACCTAATAAAATTCCTAGATTCCAGCGTCACACGCTGGAATAACAAAGTTATGGATTGTCATCCAAGTAGCCCCTCCTCCTGTCATTCAAGTAGCCCTTTTCCGTCATCCCAATGCCTCCTTTTCTTGTCATTTATGGCCCTTTTATGATAGTCAGGAATAATCAAAAAAACACAAAATCTACGACTTGACGAAAG
>NZ_JADAKK010000011.1 GCF_020278625.1 Wolbachia endosymbiont of Mansonella ozzardi | reverse complement strand
TCAACTGCTGGAATGACGAAAAAAGTCACTTAGATGACAGGAAAAGGAGGTATTGCGACGACATCTTCTTTGTCATCCCAGTAGCTGACACTAGCTTTTTTCATCTAGATTCCAGCGTCACGCACTGGGATGACAAAAAAGGCTACTTGGATGACATCATAGAAGTACAGGGTATTGGAATGACGAAAGAGGGTGGCGCCTATTTCAGTAGACAACGTTCGCACAAAATTTCAACCCCCTACTTCAAGTCCAAATTTTTAACCTAAATTAAGGATGTACATCATGTCAAACAACTTCAATTTCAAAGAATTTTTTCACCACTACGAAGCAGATAGTATGCTAGATGACATACAATGGTGTCATATACTGTGGAAATCAGTAATAGGGCAGGCAGTATTTAATGCAATAAGCAACTGTAAAAAAACACAAAGCTTGGTAGAAAAACAGAAAGCAATTTCCTGGTTATCAGATTTTAGTCAAGATTTTGTGTGCACATGTATAATGGCTAATTATAACCCGGGTATATGTAAAAAACAAAATACAGCCAATTCTAAAAAGCCATACTAAAAAAACTAGATAAAGCTTTTTTAGTGAGACTTGCTTCTCTCACCGAAAAAGATATCATTTAGTCTTTTATCTATGGTTTCCTCTATATCCTTGACTAACAGCTGCCTTATCACAGCTACTTTTCGCCTTTCTTGAGCATGGCGCTCATCATTGTAACCATAATGATTGCTACTGCTGTAGCTATTTTTGCTGCTATAGTTATAACCACTACCATTTGCTTTACTGCTCCTTTTGCCTTTGATCATGAACCTGAGTATCTGTGTTATCCTTTCCTTTAAAAAAGATTTCCAGCCAGCACTAAGAAGTAATCTATAGAGAAAATGCGGAGCAAGAAACGCTACCAATATCCTAAAATAAACTCCATAATTGAGGTCATCTTTGTTATCGTAATACCACTTGCAACATTCAAACAAATGGTTAAATGCATTTTTAAAAGAGCCAAATTCTACAGCATACCAAAAGCCATTGCTGAGAAACATGAACGTAACGCTGGATGCATAAAGATATATTATAATAAGGAATAGCTTGACAACTATGTCCTTTAAGTTGCCCAGTATATAACTTAATAACCTTAATCCATAGAAAAGTGACATCATTCCACATCCTCTTCAACATGGCTGGGGTGGAAGGATTCGAACCTTCGCATGGCGGTATCAAAAACCGCTGCCTTACCGCTTGGCTACACCCCAATACTGCTTACATCAATAACATTATTAATCCAATTAGTAAAAGACTTATTTGTCTTTTCTATAGGTATTATTACAACAGCAGGTTGATCATAAGAATGCATTGCTTCGATTTTTTCTATAACTTTATCAGCCTGATCGTTTCTGCTTTTCATAATTGCTACTATTTCACAGCTACTATTAATTTTACCTTCCCATAAATAAAGAGAATTCACCTCGGGAAATATGTTTACGCATGCAATTGATTTCTCGTTTAACAATTCTTCAGAAACAGTTTTAGCCTCCTTGAAACTTGCAAAAGTTGTATAAATCAAAACCAAACCACTCATTAGAATCTACATAAACGCATTGTTACTATACTTTACTTAGATTTATTCATCAAGAGAAAATAGAAAGGACGTTACTCAATGAGTAACGTCCTTGTGAGGAGTGGTAGTTTTGTTTACTATACACTTTTCACCAGCGTAGATTGTGGGTCAACTACACTCATTTGTGTAGAAGGTTGTTCCGATTTGTATGGAGAATCCGTTTTTCTCAATTTTGCTTGAGGATTACCGCCTTCGACATCTTTCATAGAAAGACTTAGTTTTTCTGGTATAAGAGGAGCAGGTAAACTGCTACTATCAATACTGCCAAAGGGATTCAAGTTAACGGAAGGACTTTTTGTTGGGGTAGAAGAACCAGAAGAATTAAGTGAATCTCTTCCACTATCATGACTCTCTAAAGAGTTCAGAAAAGGACTTCCAGGCACCTTTGGTGAAACAACCTTCTCAAGCACATCAGTACTGTTAGTTACATGACTTGACAGGTTGTCAGACTGTTTAGGACTTTTTCTTCTCAGTGAAGAGAATAATGAAAATTTACTAGCTTTTCTTTCTTCTTTATCTTTTGCATTGTTACGCTTCACAGATTGATCAAATTTGTATTCTCTAATAACCCTCTTAATTTCATCATTATGCTCAGAGAAAATGTTAATAATAAATTGAAACTCTTTTGCATCAAGAGTGCTCTTTGTAAGTATTTTTTTCAACTCCCTTTGTTCTTCATCTGCAAGCTTTTCTACCTTTACAGCAGTACCACTTTCTTTAACAATCTCAGTTAGCATGTTAACCACCCTTTTCATCCCTTTTTGTTCAAGTAATTTTTGTACAAATTCAGATTCCATTGGGTGTTCACCACTATGAGCAAATTCTTTTAAGGAACCACCAAAACGATCTGCTGCATTTTTAGCACCTCTCTTCAGTGAATCTAATGAATGTTCATAATCATCTTTAATTTTGCTTCCAACACACTTCGCCCCTTCCCATGTCTTCTCTGCTGACCATCTAAGCCCTTTGAATGCGTATTCAACTGCTTTCACAGCAAGAAATAGAGTAAGAGCAACTGCTGCACCTGCTGCAGCAACTGGTAAAGCAACCGTCACAACTGGAAGCAATGTACCAAATATCATGCCTACTGCAGTTACCGCAACCATTTGTTCTTTTGCAGACCAGTTAGAGAAATTCTTTATATCTTTCAGTTTATCCTGCAAAGTTTCCATAAAAGTGGAACTTTGTCTAAGATTTAAATCTGTTTCGTGATTTGACATTTTAAACCCCACTATTAATTAAATATATTTATATTGTACATCCCCAATTCTTAAATTAGTGTTAACTTAACTGCTAATGTTCATTTACCTTTGAATGATTTTGCTTGATGCTGGTATAACAAGGATGAAGAGACTGAGGAAGGTGCTGGAACTGTAGGAGGTATAGAAAAAGATTGTTTTTTTTACTGACTGCTGTAATTTTAGCGATTCTATTGTTAAAAAGATTATAGTGGTTCTCACGAAGGCATAGTTCACCTCAAAACGACAACAAGGAATTCAAAAGAAGACTAGAAAATTCCATAGAGTCAACTATATTACATAGAGAAAAGGAAGTGTATGATCATGTCCTCCAATCTGATAATTAATTCGTAAATAAAATAGTCTTGCATTTTCCTACTAAAGAAGTAACATTAGCGTATTAGTTATAGAATTAATTACTATGTTTGATGAGAATAATCCTTGGAATCTTGGAAAGAAACCAGTAAGGAATAAAACTCCTAATAATGAAGATGTTTTAAGTAAAATTATATCCGAAATAAAGTACTTTTTTAATGTCCTAACAAGAAACAGCGGCAAAAAACCTTATTTAATTATTTTTGTTATTTTGTTCTTCTATGCTTGTACTGGCTTCTATATTGTCCATCCAAGTGAGGAAGGAATAGAACTTACTTTTGGCAAATATTCTAACACAGAAACACCTGGCTTACGCTATCACTTTCCTTACCCTATTGGCAAGGTCTTTAAAGTGAATGTCAAGGAAGTAAATCGTGAAGAAATTGGGGTAAGCAGTTCCTATGGGCGAGACATAGACCGCGGTGAAGGTGTAATGCTCACTGGAGATGAGAACATAGTTAACGTTAACTTTGAGGTCCAGTGGCGCGTCAGAGATGCTAAGGATTACTTGTTCAAAGTTCGGGATTACACACCTGGTTTTAGTGTTAAAAATGCTGCAGAGAGTGCTATGAGAGAGATAATAGGTAAAAATACGATCTCTTTTGCACTTGGTCAAGGCAGACAAGAAATCCCTACAGATACTAGAACTTTACTGCAACAGATCCTTGATGGATACCAAATGGGCATAGAAATTTTATCTGTCCAGATGAAAAAAATTGACCCACCAGAAAAAGTAATTAGCTCATTTAGAGATGTGCAAAGTGCTCGTGCAGATAAAGAG
Source organism: Wolbachia endosymbiont of Mansonella ozzardi (assembly GCF_020278625.1). GTDB lineage: Bacteria > Pseudomonadota > Alphaproteobacteria > Rickettsiales > Anaplasmataceae > Wolbachia. The sequence goes on along the minus strand of NZ_JADAKK010000011.1, from coordinate 18,792 downwards.
CGTACTATAAACGAAGCTTATGCTTACAGTAATGATATTATACCTCGAGCAAAAGGTGAAGCAATAAAAATAAAACTAGATGCAGAAGCATATGAGAGCGAAATAATAAATGAAGCAAAAGGTAATGCAAATCGCTTTTTGTCCCTTTATGAAGAATATAAGCAAAATCCTTCTCTTGTCAAAAACCGTATTTATCTCGAAACTATGGAAAATATTTTCAGTAAAGTAGATAAATTTGTTGTAACTGACGATCTGAAAAGTATGTTTTTTTATTCACCTCTTACAAATTTGGGAAAATAGTTATGCATAGTAACATTAAAATTGCTTTTATTTCTGTATTCGCCATTCTGTTGATCGCTTTACCCAATTCAATGTTTGTGGTGCAAGAAACGAAGCAAGCAATAGTTATACAATTGGGTAAAGTGGTAAGAGATATTAAGGAAAGTGGTTTATATTTTAAGCTACCATTTATAAATAACGTAGAATTTCTTGATAAGAGAGTTTTAGATTTAAGCCCTGATAAAACTCCAAGAGAAGTAATAACTGCGGACCAAAAACGCATCATAGTAGACGCCTACGCAAAATACAAAATAGTGGATCCTATCACTTTTTACCAAGCTGTGAGAAGCGAATCAGGATTAGTCAGAAGACTATATCCAATCATAGAAGCTCACATAAGGGAAAACATAGTAAAATTTTCATTAATTAGTTTGTTAAATGAAAAGAGATCAGAAGTTATGCAATTAATCCAGCGCGGAGTTTATTCAGAAGCTAGAAAATTTGGTATAGAAATAATAGATGTAAGAATTAAGAGAGCAGACTTACCAGAAGAAAATAGTTCTGCAATATTCCTTCGTATGCAAACTGAAAGAGCAAAAGAAGCAAAAGAAATCAGAGCAGAAGGTGAGCAAGCTGGGCAGGAAGTTAAATCAAAAGCTGATAAACAAAAAAGAGAAATTATTGCTAGTGCAATAAAAGAAGCCCACGAAATAAGGGGTCGTGGTTATGCTGAAGCAACCAGAATTTATAATGAGGCGTTTAAGGTTGATGAAGAGTTTTTTAATTTTTACCGCTCTATGAGTGCTTACAGTAAATCATTCGCTGGAAATAACACTAAATTTATACTTTCGCCAAATAATAATTTCTTAGATATTTTGAACAAGGGATGGAAATAGTTTATGAGAAGTAAGGTTTTATCTATATTTACATGTTTTTTGATTTCGTTCTCCTCGTACGCTAACATGTTTGACTGGGGTGCAAAAAAGACTCCAGATACTAACACTTCTGTATGCAACTGTAATCAAGGATTCGCTGATCTGGTAGAAGAGCTTATTCCCGCAGTTGTAAATATCTCAAGCGAACAAATTATTAAACAAGAAAGTAACAATCGAACTAGACTCCCTTTTATATTAAGAAATAATTTTTTTGATGATTTCAGAGAGTTTTTCGAGCATTTTGATCAATTTTTTATGGATAGGGGTCCAAGTATCAATAGAGAGGTAGTGCTGCTTGGGTCTGGATTTATTATAGACAAAAGTGGAACTATCGTAACCAATTATCACGTTATTAAAAACGCCCAAGATATCACAGTTACTATGAACGATAATACTTATTTCAAAGCAGAAGTTTTAGGCTATGACACAAAAACTGATCTTGCTGTACTTCAGATCAAAGCTGACAAAGACCTTTCTTTTGTAGCATTTGGTGACTCTGATAAAGCAAGGGTTGGTGATACGGTCATGGCAATAGGTAATCCATTTGGGTTGGGTGGCTCTGTAAGCACAGGAATTATATCTGCAAGATCCAGAGACATCAGTATTGGTACCATGAATGAATTTATTCAAACTGACGCTGCAATCAATAAAGGCAACTCTGGGGGACCACTATTTGATTTAAATGGAAAAGTTATAGGTATTAACACTGCTATCTATTCCCCATCTGAGTCTGGCGGTAACGTAGGTATAGGCTTTGCTATACCGTCTAATCTAGCTGTATCAATCATTGACACGCTCAAAAGCGGCAAGAAGATAAAGCACGGTTGGCTTGGCGTGCAAGTTCAGCCTATAACAAGAGAATTTGCAGAGTCTTTGGGTTTAAAAGATACAAAAGGTGTATTAGTTGCAGACATAGTAAAGAACAGTCCAGCAGAGAAAGGTGGTATTAAAGTAGGTGATATACTACTAGAATTTGATGGCAAAAAAATTGAGAGAATGACACAACTATCTCAAATGATTTCAAGAACTGAACCTGAGAAAAAAGTGCAAATTAAGTTACTGAGAAGTGGCAAAGAAGTTAACGTTAAGATCGTTATCGGAGAATCTACAAGTGACAGCCAAGTTAATAACCAAGGAGAAAACGAATCAACATCTGATTATATAACCGGGTTAACCGTTTCAAATCTACCACAAGAGTCAAAAGAGAGCAACAAAAATGGTGCGCCCACAAAAGGTGTAATAGTTACCAACATAAACGTTAACAAGAATGTTACGTTGCGTGGTATCAAAAAAGGAGACATTATTATGCAGGTAAATGGAACTTATATAGAAAATGTTGAAGGTTTCCAAAATCAAATAAATTTAGCAAAAGAGAAGGATAAAGAAAAAGCAATAATGTTGCTTATTTATCGAAACGGAAATCAGCTTTTTACTTCAATAAAGCTGAAAAAGTAATTCTATAAATCATTTCCAAATTCACAAAATAGCAACATTATAAGTTTGCCGCTGTAATACTTTAGCCTAAGTTAAAACCGACCTACTACATGAAAAACCAGCCTACCGTTATTCCAGCTACACAGCTGGAATCTCATTTCACTTTATGATCCAAGTAGCCCCATTTCTTGTCATCCAAGTAGCTGATACTGGGATCCATTATGCTGCTTTATTAATAAATATTTAAGAAATTTACCAAATGAGAAAAAAAGGCAAAAGAAACCCTGTTAGCTAGTTATTCACTATCTATCTTTTAAATTGGCATTTTTTTATTGTCTTAAACGCTTGAACAAGCGCATTTTAGCTTATACTAGGTAGAAACCTTGAAAGTTTTATAAAGGCGAGGTGCACATAGTGCAAAAAATTCAATGACAGCACGCCAAGTACATTGAGTTTTTTTGTTGTTTAATCTGTACGGACTGAAGATAAACAATAGCTTCAATACTATGAATAAGGATGACGGAAAAGGTTGTCAAGCGATTTTTTTGTTTCTATAGGACGACGCTGTAACTTTTTTCCACTCTCGTCTGTCCGCTTTCTGTGTAGTGGAATTGGTATTAGGTACGCAAGAAGCCCAATGTAGCTTCTTCCACTCTTGGCTTACTAAGCTCATTTTGTTGTTCTAGCTCTTTATAGAATCAACAAGACTTAATTCCTCACCACCAAGTTTGACTTTAACATCTGTGCTTTTCTCTAAATCCTCATGATTTTGTTTACTTCCTACTATTCTAATATAGCAATTACTATCAGAGCTTAGTGCAACGCTACATTCTTTATCATTCAGTGTGCCTTGAGCGTTTTGTGCTAACATATTCCTTGTTCTATTGACGTATTCATATTACAATCATATAAAAAAAGTGTCAATACGCTTTATTTAAAGTATAAACTTAGATAAATCCAGTTGTTTCGAAATTGATTCAAGTTTATCTTTTACATACTTGCCATCTACAACAAATTTTTCACCACTCTTCTCAGTAGCAATAAAACTTATTTCATCTAAAAGTTTCTCCATAATAGTATGGAGCCTTCTTGCACCTATATTTTCCACTTGCCTATTAACTGTAAACGCTATTTCAGCTATAGTTTCGATGCCATCAATGGTGAACTCAAGCATTACATTTTCTGTTTTCATTAAAGCTATATACTGCTTCAACAAACTAGACTCAGGTTCCTTCAATATTCTTATTAAATCCTCTTGAGTAAGTGCCTTAAGCTCTACTCTGATAGGTAACCTACCCTGCAATTCTGGCAAAAGGTCAGACGGTTTAGATAAATGAAAGGCACCAGATGCAATAAATAATATATGGTCTGTCTTCACGTGGCCATACTTAGTTGAAACAGTTGTTCCTTCAAGTAACGGTAATAAATCACGTTGTACTCCTTCTCTATTTACTTCACCTTTTACTTCTGTACGTGCTGCAATTTTATCTATTTCATCCAAAAATACTATGCCTTCATTGCTAACAAGATCAATCGCTTCTTTGATTATCTTATCTTCATCCATTAACTTCTCACTTTCTTCGTTAATCAATATTTCTCGAGCTTCTTTTACCTTAACTGTAATGGTTTTTGTTTTTTGGCCCCCATTAAACATCTTGCCTACTAATTCTGTGACGTTCACCACGCCAACTTGCCCACCTGGCATGCCTGGTATATCAAAAGCTGGTAGTATACTCTTACTTTCTCTGACATTAATGGAAACTTCCCCATCTTCAAATTCTTTATTCCTCAATTTTTCTCTGAAAACTCTTTTACTCTCTTCGGTTGCATCTTCACCGACCATAGAATTGATTATTATCCTCTCAGCTAAATTCAAAGCTTTTTTAGCTAGAGCTTTGCGAGCTTTCTCTTTAACTAAAACTATTGCTGCATCAACTAAATCACGTATTATCGAGTCGACATCACGTCCGACATATCCTATTTCGGTAAATTTCGTTGCTTCAACTTTTATGAATGGTGCACCCGCAAGCTTTGCTAAGCGACGAGCTATTTCTGTTTTCCCAATCCCTGTATGGCCAATCATCAGTATATTTTTAGGTATGATTTCATCACGTAAAGGAAGAGGAACTTTATTGCGACGCCAACGATTCCTGAGTGCAATAGCAACAGCACGCTTTGCATCATTCTGTCCAATTATGAACCTATCCAACTCCTTAACTATCTTTTGTGGCGGCAGATCGTCCAATAAGACTTGTGTACTGCTATTAACTTGAGCGTTGTTGTTATTTAAATCACAACCATTTTTAGCGTCTTCATAGAGGTCATTTCTCTTATTGTAGGTATCATTACCATAAAACTGCCCTTCTGAAAACCTCACGGGCTGATTGGAGAAATTAGTGCATAAAATTTTTTGTTCAGAAGACATACTATCCCTCTATCTTTTCAATAACTACATTATGATTTGTATAAACACATATATCAGCTGCTATTCTCATAGCTCTTTTCGCAATCTCCTCTATTGATATTCCTTTTACATCAATTAAAGCTCTTGCTGCGGATAGAGCAAAATTTCCCCCAGAACCAATAGCTGCTATCCCATCTTCAGGTTCAAGAACATCACCTGTTCCTGTAATCACTAATGAAATAGATTTATCTGCAACAATCATCATAGCTTCCAATTTTCTTAAGTATTTATCCATTCTCCAATCTTTTGCAAGCTCAACGCATGCCCTCATTAATTGTCCTGGATGCCTATCAAGTTTAGATTCCAGTCTTTCAAAAAGAGTAAATGCATCAGCTGTTGCCCCTGCAAAACCGGCAATTGCAGAATCACCAGAAAGGCGTCTGACTTTTTTTGCTCCGGATTTTATAACAGTGTGGCCCAGTGAAATCTGCCCATCGCCTATTACTACTACACTTTTGTCTCTTCTAATTGACAGTATGGTAGTTCCGTATATTTTACTGCTGTCATGTTGAATCATTTTCTGTCACTTCAAATGGTAATCTCATTATACTTTAATCTCCAATCAAATTTGCCAAATATGTTTAATTATAGCTTATAATATAATACCTTCCTTATAACATTAAAAGCGCAGATGCAAAATATAATTCATCCAAAATTAAAAAAAAGTTTAAATAGTTGGTTTGAGAAGAAGTTTAATGGCCTCACATTGCCGTTTTATAGTTCCATAGACCTCAGAAACTCCGGTTACAAAATTGCCCCTATAGACGCTAATTTGTTTCCTGCAGGGTTCAATAACCTAAGTGAGGTATCAAAAGCAACAGCGGTAGAACTAATGAAGAGCTATTTTAAAGAAAAACAACATAAAAAAATTCTCATAATACCAGAGAACTACACGCGAAATAAAATGTATATAGAAAACGTATTTGCCATAGAAAAAATACTACAACTCGCAGGTTTCGAAATTAGAATTGGCCTCTTTCAAAACGAAACATATAATTTAATAGAACCATATGAAGCTGTTATAAAAGAAAACTCTCTCCTGAAGACAACCTCAGGATTTGTGCCTGATGTTGTTGTGCTAAACCGGGATATGACAAGTCACGTTCCAGACACGCTAGAAAATTTAAAACAAGAGATAGTGCCAAGTCCATTATATGGTTGGCACAGCAGGCAGAAATTTCAATATTTTGAAATCTATCAAAAACTAGCGTCTGAACTTTGTAACGAACTTCAAATAGACCCGTGGCTTATTTCTGCACCTACAGAAAGTTGTAGTAGTGTCAATTTCAACGACGATTCATCGCTGGAAACGGTGGCAGCTAAAGTTGATCAAGTGCTGTCCTTAGTGCAAAAAAAATATGAAGAATATAAAATAAAAACTCAACCTTATGTTTTCATCAAGGCAAGCAATGGAACATACGGAATGGGCATTATAACAGCAACAAGTGGAAAGGAAATATTAAGCCTCAATAAAAAAAAGCGCAATAAAATGAAAAGGATAAAAGAAGGAATAGAAGTGAGTAGCGTTATTATACAAGAGGGTGTACCAACCATTGATGTTTTTGAACATAGTCCTGCAGAACCGCTGATATATTATATAGGAAATATGCCAACGTGCTATTTGTACCGGTGCAACAGCAGAAAAGATATATATTCTAGCTTAAATTCCATTGACTGTAAATTCCATGATGTCATCCAGATTGTGGAAAATAAAACTCTATCGCTTTGGAATACGGTTAGTAAATTAGCGGTGCTAGCATTGGCAGTAGAAATGAGGTCTTTTCATATCTAATTTCTTACCTATAAGCGTAGCCATTGGCTACGCTTCTTGCATAACAAACTAGCCTGTGGCATGTCATAAACGAAAAATTTGCTTGACACCTTTGCCGTTACCCTTATCATAGTATTAAAGCTATTATTTAGTTTCCCAATCTATGTAGGTTAAAATGACAAGAAAATTTGTATTTGGCATACCATGTGCACTACACATCTTTTTAAAACTTCGGGAGTTTCCCCATACAAGCTAAAACGCGCTTATAAGTTTTTCTCGGGGTTTTATTGTCTTTATTTCTCTCTCTGGTAAATTTCTTAAATATCATAACTTAGACTAGTTGTATTTAAAAGCAGCTAAGTTGCTGCGTTTAAGACATAAAAACGCCAATACTAAGAATAAATACTGACCATGGTTCCTTTTGCCTTTTTTTCCACTTGGTTTAAATTATGCAAAAAGTCTCCATTATCACCATGCTGAGCATGATTAGTACTATTAAGTTCAGTAGAAGGGTCATCATTGATAAGTTGATCAAGCAGTTTGTCAAACTGGACTACTAGGAATACTGCACTATATATTATACCGACTATTACACTTAAATTAAAATTATAGATTACACCATTACCTAAGTTTATCGGTGTGGTTGCAATTTCTATCCTTCTTAATACGAAATTTAACAAACCTAATGACGAAGTCATTGTGCTGATGATAAGGATCTTCCTGCGTTTAGCAAGCTCAGCTTTACATTTTTTTAATTCATCAATTTCCTTTTTATCCTGGTATTTTCCACATGCATCTTGATATTCTTTATGTGCCTTTTGATATTTTTCGCATGTATAATAATAGTTTACGGGTTCTGAAATGAATAGGAATAGGATTGTTGACGTTAAGTGAACACAACTTATTACGTCTGCATTTCTAGTCAAGAGATGGATAACTTTCAATATCATTAGCGCTTCTATAGTGCTGCTTGCAAGACTAGCTGATTTGCCCACAATTTTTGCTAATTCTTTTTTACCCTTAGGGTCTCTGTAATCCTTGACTAGGTCATATAAAGTAAATGCAGAATAGGCTATATATAGAATAGACGTTGGAAATTTTGCCCACCGAGCGACATTCCGTATGAGAAAAATACTGGATCTATTACTATCAATAAACTCACAGCAAAATTGTAGTGAAATCTTGCACAGTAGCATTACTAAACCTGTTCCAACATAGATTCCCTTCCTGATCTCATGATTGTAAGCATCACGTACCTTTTGCGCAAACGTGTTTTGTTTCTTTTTTAGTTTATTTGACATAAATACTTAATAAGATAATAATTTTTTTATTATTTTATCATATTGAATTCCAAAGGAAAAGTATTATAAGTCAGGATTTTAAAGATGATTTATGCACAAATTTACCAAGCATTTTATAAACAAGAAATCAGTACCGAGAGTTGGTATGCGAAAGTAATATCCATCCTTGATCATTGCTTTACATTCTATATCAAGTTCAACAAGCGTTTCTGAATGTTCAGAAACAAAAGATATAGGTGATAAAACCACAGGTACACCATCAGCTTTTGCACGCAACAGCTCACTTTCGGTGCTTGGCTCTAGCCATTTTACGGGGCCTATTTTACTCTGATAACATATTGACCAATCAAGATCTTTGATATTTAATTTTCTCACTATTAATTTTACTGTTTCCTCTACCTGTAAGGCATAAGGATCACCTTTTTTAATAACACTAAGGGGCAAGCTATGGGCTGAAAATAGGACTCTTGGGTTACCAATCCTGCTGGCTAATTTGTAGTACTTGACTATCGAGTGAGCATGAGCTTCAATAAAGTCTTGGTTATTATGATAATGGCAAATTATTCTCGTATTGCATTCTAGGCCATATTTTTTAGCACTCTTTTGCCAGTTTTCGATAGACGATAAAGTTGTAGCAGTCGAATATTGAGGATATAGCGGCAGCAGAATTACTTCGTCAGGATCAAACTGCTTCACACTTTTAACAACTTCACCAGCAAATGGATGCCAATAGCGCATGCAGATGAACACTTTGGCCAGCTTTAGTGTTATTCCAGCGCGTGAAGCTGGAGTCCAGTTTTTTTTTCTAGATCCCAGTTCCACGCTACTTAGATGACAAAGTACAGATCTATTAAGCTCTTGCTCAAGCGCTTCAGCTTGCATTTTTGTATTCTCTAAAATTGGCGATTTGCCTCCAATTTGCTCATATATTTTTCGTGCAGTATTTTCTCGTTTCGCGGATATAAACTTTGCTAAAAGAAATCGAAAAGGGTTTGGTAGATTTATTATTCTTTTGTCGTAAAAGAGATTAAATAAAAAAGGGCGGACCGCATTTTGTGAATCAGGTCCGCCAAGGTTAAGTAAGATGACTGCCTTTTTCATTTGATCTTTTGCAAATAAACTATAAGATTACTTTCACCGTCATTCCAGCGCGTACAACATCGTGATTTGAGCACCGAGATGGTGTCATCCAAGTAGCCTGGAACTGGGATCCAGGATTTTACTAAGTTGGTAAGTATAAAAGCATTGTGTGAAAACAATGTACTCGATGAAATTGTGTGAAAGTGCTGGCCAAGCATTTTAGTGTACGAACATTGCAATTTGCAAATAATTTGAGTAGTAGGTGGTGTCATTCCAGCGCGTGACACTGTAACCTAGCTTTTTAGCAACTTTACCAAAAATGTTGCATAGTGTACAATCAATTCCATTGAATCCCAGTGTCAAGCACTGGAATGACACCCTTGTGTTTAAGGTAAAAATGGCTAACAAACTGCTCCTGCGTTCGTACCGCTGTGTGTCAAGTGCCGGGATAACAAAATACATTTAGGCTCCGCAACAAGTTGCTCTAGAAACATCTATATACTCAGCTACAGGTTTATCAAACACAGATATAGGCACTAAATTCCTCACACTAGCATACAATAGGTGGCCAGATCTCTGCAGGTTACTCTTGGTAGGTACAAAGCTTCTATCAAAGATCAAATCAGAGCAAAAACTTGGCACTGCTTTAAGAAGTTCAATAGCAGTTAAAGATAGCATTATACAACTTTGCAGAACCTTTAGAGGGAAAACTAAAAACACAACGAGAAAGGAGGTGTTACCTGTCCCACCTACTTGGTTAGGCGAATTATACTCAATATGTTGCCTGCTTTTATCAAAGATAGGAAATTTTATAGTATCTTTCTTAAATTCCACGTCTATTGTTTCTCTACTGTAGTCAGTAGTTTTTGCCATTAACTTCTCACGCAGATTAAAAGTCCTAACAACGAAACATGTGGCAATCATTAAGACAGCACAAACAAGTGCACATTGTAGAAGGCTTAACTCGCCTACCATATCTGGTAATGCAAAGCAAGCAAGTAGCGGTATAGCGATCATTTCACCAAACGGAATAATATTCCTTTTCATTGCAAAGACAGCGCCCTCCTTCAATTTTGTATTACGATGTGCATTACATTCTAAATAACTCAAGAAAGCTAAACTGAAAGTTAAAAACCCTTTTGTACCACAAAAAATTGATAACTTTAAATTATTAACGAATGTTTTAACAGCAGACTCAGTTTTTGTTTTATTATAACAACATCCACCCATGCAATACCTACTTGATAGTTTATTCTTAAACTATAAACAAAAAATCACTTTGATGAAATAAAAATTCATTATAGAATAAATCTATAAATATACGATCTTAACATAAGAAAATAATATGGCAATTGAGAAAACACTTTCGATATTAAAACCTGACGCAGTAAGTAATAATATTACGGGCAATATAAATTCCTACATCGAAAAATCCGGACTAAGAATTATAGCGCAAAAAATGATGTTACTGACAAGAAGACAGGCAGAACTGTTTTATGAAATCCATAAAAATAGGCCTTTTTTTGAGGAATTAGTAGAATTTATGACCTTTGGTCCTATAATAGTTCAAGTTTTATTCGGTGAAAATGCAGTAAGCAAATACAGACAAATTATGGGAGCTACAGATCCAAAACAGGCAAATAAGGGTACAATCAGGGGTGATTTTGCTGATGACATTAGTAAAAATAGGGTTCATGGCTCAGATAGCTTGGAAAATGCTCGTAGGGAAATAACTTTCTTTTTTGCTGAATGCGATTTAGTACAGCTTTAGATTGACTGAAATAAATACGCAATTCTATAATCTTTACTGAGGGGTTGTTGTCCAATAAAACAAGATTTGAAATTTTGTGTGATGTCGTTAATTATAGCAAGATATGCATCTTTTCCAGGTTCTATATCTGACCCAATAGGATCAAGAATTACCATTTTTGCGTCATCAGAGAGAGCTTTAGGTTTTATGCTATCTTCTTGTGAAGAGGAAAATATACATTTAATGTTTTCTTCCTTCATCATCTTTCTTAGTTTCATCAAACTCCTCATACCTATGTAAGCATCCTCTTCTATAGAAAGAATGGCACTTGGGTGATTTAAGCCAAAATATTTTTCAAAATATTGATAGGCATCGTGGGTGACTATGTATTTTTTATTTTTGAAGTCATTTAATTCTCTCGTAATTTTTTCTGTTTCTCGGTCTATCTCCTTTATAGCTTTCATTGCGTTTTGGCTATACTTATAGGAATTTTCTTTATCTATGCGAGACAGCGTTGTACTTATAGAAAGTATCATGTTTTTTGCATTTTCAGGACTAAGCCAAATGTGTAGGTCTTTTTCGTCTTGAATATGAATGATATGTCTAGAGAATGAATGTGGTCGAGCAGGAAGTAGATTAACTGCCTTTGATAACTGCACAAGTTTTTTATTGTTTCTAGCGAAGGTTTTAACAAATGTTTCTAGATTATCATCAATGTAAAATATGACGTCGCTTGATTCCAAATTACTTGCATCAGATGGCTTTAATGCATGATCATGCGTAGATGTAGCAAGCAAGTGTGGCTTTGAAATTCTATCTGTAACAGAGGCTACAAGAGAATGTACAGGCTTTATTGTAGCTACGATTTTTAAATTGGATGAAAAGGCAGTACTGTGATATAGTGTAAACAAAAGTGATAGAAAAGAAGCCAGCAAATGTCTCATAAAAACGTTGAGAAAAATTTAAATTTTTTCAAAAAGTTAAACAATGTCAATAGCAGTGTCCTAAAGATAGAAAACCTTACTCTTGCATATGATAATAAGAAGGTTCTCGATGGTATTAATATATCAATAGAGAGGGGAAATGTAGTTACTATACTTGGTCCAAATGGTGGAGGTAAAACCTCTTTGGTAAAGGCAGTTGCTGGTATAAATAAGAACTGTACTGGTAGTGTCATGTTTGCTGACGATATAAAAATCAGTTATATGCCACAAAATTTTAGCATCAGTAATTTGATGCCGATAACAGTTGAATATTTCCTTTTAAACAGCTTCTCAACAAAATTGAAGAAAGATCAATCAATTATTACGGAAGCGATAGAATTGGTTGGTATTAGCAACATTTTGAAGAGTCAAGTGTTAGAGATTTCTGCAGGACAAACACAATTGTTGCTGCTTGCACGCTGTTTAATTGCAGAGCCTGACTTAATTATTCTCGATGAGCCAGTTAGTGCAATGGACGTTAGCTCACGGGCTAAGTTTTACGATATTATAGGCAAGATAGCAAAAAAACGACTGGTTTCGATTCTTATGACATCTCATGATTTAAGCTCCATAGTACCATGTTCAGATTATATAATTTGTATAAACAATACTATCTATTGCCAAGGTAAGCCTGGTGAAATTACGAAGAATAAAACTCTGAGCAAAATATTTAACAGTTACGCAGCGAAATGATTCAAAATATTCTGCGCCTTTTTTACATAACCGCAGTGCTGACTCGTTACAACATATTACCTCGCTTGCTTGCTCCTTCAAGAGGGTCAATAAACAAGATACAAGGCTATAAACTAAAGTGTGCCCTTGAAAAATTAGGTCCAGTGTTTATTAAATTTGGACAATCCATTTCATCACGTACTGATATTTTAAATGAGGATATAACAAATAACTTATTGTTAATATGTGATAGGCTGTCATCTTTTTCACACAAGATAGCAGTTAAAACTATAGAAAGCGAATTTAATTGTAAGTTAAGCGACATTTTTTCAAGCTTTTCTGAAGAGCCAATTGCAGCAGCGTCAATCTCTCAGGTTCATAAGGCAGTTACTACAGAAGGCAAAGAAGTTGCTGTGAAGATTTTAAGGCCAAATATTGAGAAAGCATTTTCAAGGGATATAAAAACGCTTTTTTGGCTTGCAGAGGTTACAGAAAGATTTAGCAAGCAATCAAAGAGGCTAAAACCGATCGAGTTAGTTAAAACTTTTACTGAAATTTGTCGATTAGAACTAGACCTACGTTTTGAGGCTGCTCATTCTTCAGAGCTAAAGGAAAACACGAAAAACGACAGAGGTTTTTATGTACCTGGAGTGGATTGGAGAAGGACTTCAAAAAAAGTTTTAACGCTGGAATGGATAGAAGCAACACCAATATACGAGGTTGAGAAACTAAATAATCATAAGCAAATAGCTGTAAATCTTATAGAATCGTTCTGCAATCAAGTATACAGAGACTGTTTCTTTCATGCAGATATGCACCCTGGAAATCTCATGGTCGATAGTAACAACAATATTGTCGCCCTCGATTGTGGAATCATGGGCCGAATAGACCGCGAAACGTGCTATTATGTGATAGAGATACTGAAAGGTTTCTTAAATCGGAACTATGATCACGTTGCAAAGGTACATTTTAGAGCTGGCTATGTCTCACCACATTACAAAAATTTCGTTACAGCGTGTAGAGCAATAGGTGAACCTATTATAGGGCAGCCTATACAGAAAATTTCTTTTGCTAGTTTACTTGCTCAATTGCTCAAAATAACTGGTGATTTTGACATGAAAGTTCAAACACAATTGTTATTGTTGCAGAAAACTATGATTTTACTAGAGGGAACATGTAGAAAAATCTACCCAGAGATCAATATGTGGAAAATAGTTGAAGCATGGACAGAGAATCAACATAAAAATAAAACAGGTTATAAGGAAAGAGTAAAAAGTTCTTATCCCGTAAAGACAATTCAGGAAGTATTTAGCCTTGTAGAGAAATTGAACCTAATAGCTGATCAAAAACTAGAGAATATCCAGGTTAAGATTAGATCAAATCAAAAGACTTATTCTTTACTGTGGTTTATAATCATAGCGCTAATCATTAAACTTTTAACTTTCTAATAAGTATTGCTTTTTAAGTCGCTATGGTTAAAATAAATAAAGTTTACCTCGGTCCCGCTATCTGCTAGTGGGATCTATGAAGTAAGGTTGCACTAGCTGTATAGTTAGGATAACACCGAGAAGTGCGTTGTTGCTAAACAATTGTGCGAGAGATCTGATATCTGAGTTTAAAGTTTTTATTGTCTATAGAGGATAAGCTGCTACAATAAAAAAATTAAAGATAGAGAAAACTTCAAGTTATGCAAGATGATACTAAAAAGAAAACGATAATAGAAGAAAAAGGCATATTGGGTTGGATAGAATATAGATTACCTATACTTTCTTTTCTCAGGCATATTGTTTCTTACCAAGTGCCAAAAAACCTAAATTATGCTTGGAACTTTGGCTCTTTGGCTGGTATAGCGCTAATTTTACAAATAATAACGGGCATCTTTCTTGCTATGCATTACACTCCGCATGTTCAACATGCGTTTAATAGCGTAGAACGTATAATGCGTGACGTTAACTATGGATGGCTGATACGTTACACTCATGCTATCGGAGCATCGCTCTTCTTTATGGTGGTTTATATTCATATAATGCGTGGGTTGTATTATGGATCTTATAAAAGGCCACGAGAGTTGGTATGGTTCATTGGCATATTTATATTCTTTGCAATGATGGCAACAGCTTTTATGGGATATGTTCTCCCTTGGGGGCAAATGAGCTTTTGGGGTGCAACAGTTATAACTAATTTATTTTCAGCTATACCCTTAATTGGTGATAAAATAGTTGTATGGTTATGGGGAGGTTTCTCTGTTGATAATTCAACACTCAATCGTTTTTTTGCTCTGCATTACCTTCTGCCTTTCGTCATTGTCACTTTAGCTATGCTGCATGTTATTGCTCTACATAGATTTGGCTCTGGTAACCCAAGTGGGGCAGAAGTAAAATCAGATAACGATACCATTCCACTCTACCCTTATTATATAGTGAAGGACTGTATAACTTTTAGTCTGTTTTTTATAGTTCTGTTTGCGTTTGTTTTCTATGCTCCCAATTATCTAGGACAACCTGATAATTATATAGAAGCTGACTCTATGGTAACTCCAGTACATATAGTACCGGAATGGTATTTTTTGCCTTTTTATGCAATGCTGCGTTCAATTCCAAATAAGCTTATTGGTGTGCTTACCATGTTTGGGTCTATTTTAGTGTGGTTTTTATTACCCTGGCTCGATAAATCAAAAGTTAA
The DNA here is from genome assembly GCF_020278625.1 of Wolbachia endosymbiont of Mansonella ozzardi. GTDB lineage: Bacteria > Pseudomonadota > Alphaproteobacteria > Rickettsiales > Anaplasmataceae > Wolbachia. The sequence goes on along the minus strand of NZ_JADAKK010000011.1, from coordinate 3,441 downwards.
AAGTGGCGCTTATCGTCCGTTATTTAAGAAATTTTTCTGGGCCTTTGTAGTAAATTTTGCATTTCTCACTTGGCTTGGTGAACAGAAAGTAAAAGAACCCTACATTACCCTAAGTATGCTTTCCACTCTTTATTATTTCACATACTTTATAATAATTTTACCACTGCTCAGTAAGTACGAGAAACCGGGGAAACCACCAAAAACCATAAGTGATTCTGTACCGGAGATGAAGTAATGCTAGGTAAAAATAGATCTACTATAAAACATCCCATCATCCTAAAATATCCTTTTGCTACCCTAAAACACTTTTTTGTCATTCCAGAACACCCTTTTATCATCCCAGTGTTAAACACTGGGATCCAGAAAAAAAACAAATGGATTTCAGCATCATGTGCCAGAGTAACATCAGGCTATTTTTTGCTAAAACAATGGCTAGTGAAGGGACTGAACGTATTTTCAATTTTTTGTATGTTATTCCTATCTGGTCCTATATCTGCAGAAGAATTCACACCATCACCAAATAAAAAAATGGACTGGAGTTTTGATGGAATTACCGGGTCTTTTGATAGGAAGTCAATTCAGCGTGGCTATAAAGTATACAAAGAAGTTTGTGCTTCCTGCCATTCAATGAATAGAATAGCATTTCGTAATTTGCAAGGTATCGGTTTTTCTGAAAAGGACGTAAAACAGATTGCAGCCTCTTATAAAGTTAAAGATGGTCCAAACGATTTAGGCGAAATGTTCGATAGACCGGGAATACCTTCGGATTATTTTATCGCACCTTTTGATTCGAAGGAAGCAGCTGCAGCAAGTAATAGCGGTGCAGTTCCACCGGACTTGTCATTAATTATTAAAGCTAGGCATGATGGTGCAAATTATGTCTATTCACTGCTGACAGGTTATCAAAACGGGGAGCATGATGAAAATGATTTATATTTTAATCCGTATTTTTCAACAGGTAAGTTAGCTATGGCACCACCACTTTCCGAAGGAATGGTGGAGTATGACGGTACAAGGCAGGCTACAGTTGAAAACATGGCATATGATGTGGTAAATTTTTTACAATGGGCAGCAGAGCCAGAACTAGAGAACCGGCACAAACTTGGATTTAAAGTGGTGGCATATTTTGTAATCTTGACAGTGTTTTTTGTATTAACTAACAATAAAATTTGGAGCAAGCTCTATAAAAAGAAAAGATAAAGTTTTTTTATTGACACTCACTCTCACACCTTATTTATACTAACAAGTATATTAACAGCATATGAAAATATAAGAGCTATGGAATTTCAAATCGTTACGCATTTTAAACCAGCTGGAGACCAGCCACAAGCAATCGATAGCTTAGTTGCAGGGCTAAACAGCAACAAAAAAGATCAGGTTTTGCTTGGAGTCACTGGCTCTGGAAAAACTTTTACTATGGCAAACATTATCGCAAGAACAAACAGGCCTGCATTAATTATGGCGCACAACAAAACTCTAGCAGCACAGCTTTATGAGGAAATGAGAGGATTTTTTCCCCACAATGCTGTTGGATACTTCATTTCTTATTATGATTATTATCAGCCTGAGGCTTATTCGCCACAAACTGATACTTATATTGAAAAGGACTCTGTAATTAACGAAAGAATTGACATGCTGCGTTACTTTGCTGTTTGTTCTCTCTTGGAGCGCAGAGATACAATTGTAGTTGCCAGTGTTTCTTGTATATATGGTCTTGGTTCGCCTGAGAGCTATCTCAATATGACCTTGACTTTAAGTACTGGAGATAAAATTCGTGTTAATGATTTCCTGAATAATCTAGCCAATCTTCAATACAAGCGCTCTGATGTCAGATTTGAGAGAGGATATTTTAGAGTACGTGGCGATATTATCGACATATTTCCTGCTTACTATGAAAACAAAGCTTGGCGTTTATCGCTGCTTGGCAATGAAATAGAAGAAATTTCTGAGATTGATGTTATGACCGGCAATGTTATTGAATGCATAAATAAGATCACCATTTTTCCAAATAGCTATCACATTACCTCACGTGAGACTCTATTGCAGGCGGTTCAACTGATCAAAAAAGAGCTGCATGAACGCTTGGATTATTACTATTCACAGAATAAAATTGTTGAAGCAAAACGCCTTGAGCAGCGCACCAACTTTGATATCGAAATGATACTAGCAACAGGAACGTGTAAAGGTATTGAAAATTATTCACGTTATCTCTACGGCATGGAAGCTGGAGATGTACCACCTACTTTGTTTGAGTATTTACCCAAAGATGTAATTTTATTTGTCGATGAGAGTCATGTCACCGTTCCTCAGATTGGTGCGATGTATAGTGGTAATGAGGCTCGTAAAGAAAAATTGGTGGATCACGGATTTAGGCTCCCTTCTGCTTTTGATAATCGCCCATTAAAATTTGAAGAGTGGGAAACAATGCGGCCGCAAACCATTTTCATTTCCGCTACTCCCGGAAAATATGAGTTGGCAAAAACCAATAATGTATTCATAGAGCAAGTTATTCGGCCAACAGGGCTTACAGATCCAATCTGCATTATAAAGCCAACAGAGACTCAAGTTGATGATGTGATTCACGAAGCGCAAATGACTATAAAGAAAGGGTTTTGTGTTCTTATTATAACATTGACAAAAAAAATGTCTGAAAAGCTAGCTGAACACATGAGTGAGCTAAATATGAAGGTAAGTTACCTGCATTCAGATATTAGTGCGCTGGATAGGATTGACATTATATGCAAACTAAGATCGAAAGAAATCGACGTTCTAGTTGGTGTTAACTTACTACGGGAAGGCCTTGATATTCCAGAATGTGGGTTGGTTGCAATTTTGGATGCTGATAAGGAAGGATTTTTGCGATCAGAAACTGCACTTATTCAAACGATAGGTCGTGCTGCACGCAATGCCGAAGGTAGGGTAGTTTTATATGCAGATAAGATGACTGGTTCTTTAGATCGTGCGTTGAAAGAAACAGAAAGAAGAAGAAAGAAACAACAAGAATACAATACACTGCATAATATTACACCAAAAACTATAATAAAGGCTATATCAAATACTCTACAAGACAAAGTAGTAGCTGAAGAAAATATCAATATTAGTAATATTGACTTAAAGAATTTAAAGAAGCAGATGTTAAAACATGCTGAAAATCTAGAGTTTGAAGATGCAGCAAAAATAAGAAATATTCTCAGAAGATTTGAAGATAGACTCCCTGCAAACCAAAACTAAGCGGAAAAGAAGCAATTTACTAGTTACGTCATGATGCCTTAGGTCTCACATGGATTTTACTTGCAACTAACCTTTAGTTATAAACATTAAAAAATTTACTAAGTAGAAAAAAGGCAAAAAAACCCTAGTCGGTATTTATTTTCAGTATTGACATCTTTTAGCCTTCCCATAATAGTCCAAGAGAGGTAAGATAAGGACTTATAGTAGTGA
>NZ_JADAKK010000068.1 GCF_020278625.1 Wolbachia endosymbiont of Mansonella ozzardi | reverse complement strand
AAGAAACCCTGTTAGCTAGTTATTCCTCTCTTTATTTTAAAATCCGACGTTGGATGATGTCTTAAGCGACTTATAAACGCATTTCAGCTTGTGTGGGTAAAAAACCTGAAGTTTTAAAAGATATGCAGTGCACATAGCACGACAAATACAGCTTTTTTTGTCACTTTAAACCTGTAGAGATCGGGAAGTAAACAAATAGCTTCAGTATCGCAATAAAAGAGTTGATAGAGTTTGTCAAGTAGTTTTTTCTCACATGCCAAAGCTGGTTTGATATGCAAAGAGTCTATTGACACTGAGTATAATCTGGAGTAGTGGTAAATAACAATGTTTAAAAGTATCTTCACATTCAGTTTTTTTACGGCTATTTCAAGAATCTCAGGGCTGATAAGGGATATATTAATTGCCATGGTTGTCGGTGCAACTCCTCTTGCAGATGTATTTTTTTCTTCGTTTCGTTTTGCCAATCTATTTCGAGCGTTTTTTGCAGAGGGAGCGTTCACTACCTCCTTTATACCATTATATTCAGCAGGATCGCGTGACAGTAAAAAGGCATCTAGCTTTGCAAGTAGTGTAATATCTCTCACGTTTATTATTTTATCGATTTTTTGCCTTATCACGCAAACTTTCTTTCCTTATATGATTCAAGTATCCACTCCTGGATTTGATCAAAGCAAACTTGCCCTCACTGTGAGTTTATCAAGAATTATGATGCCTTACATAATTTTTATTTCAATAGCATCACTTATCGGGGGAATGCTGCAAGTAAAGCAGCACTTTGTCTCAACAGCCATTGCACCGATCATTTTGAATCTCTGTTTAATTGTCAGTTTACTTGTGCCTTACATAAAAACACCGGCTCACAATCTCTCCATAGCCGTCCTGATTGGAGGGATTTTTCAGCTATTATTAATGCTGTTTAGTGCATATAAACTAAAGGTTGCATTTTTTTTTAGCATAAAATTGAATAGTGAAGTAAAGTTGTTTTTTAAGCGCGTAATACCAGCAATTATCAACAACTGCGTAACTCAGATAAGCCTATGGATTGATACAATTATGGCAAGTTTTATACCAAATGCAGTGTCCTATATATATTATGCCGATAGACTAAATCAACTACCGCAAGGAGTAATTGGCACTGCAATTGGTACAGTGCTTCTTCCCTTAATCTCAAAACAAGCAAATGATACTGAAAGTATAGCCAAAATACAAAACAAAGCTCTCAGTGTAGGATTAATATTAATTATGCCAACAACTGCCGCCTTTATTATTATTCCTAACATGATTTTACTTACGCTTTTTTCTCACGGTAAGTTTGATCACTATGCAGTGCAGCAAACTGCTCCTACGTTGATAGCGCTTTCTCTTTCTTTACCTGCATTTATTATAAATAAAGCCTTGCTACCCACGTTTTTTGCTAATGGCAACTTAAAAATACCAACTATATTTTTGCTAGTGTGTCTTGGAATCAATGTGGTGCTAAACCTCTTGTTAATGTACAAATATCAGCACACAGGAATTGCTGTCGCTACTTCCATTTCCACTTGGATAAATTCTATTCTACTAATTACCTACCTAACAATAAATAAAATGTATAAGATTAGCCAAGTGTTACTATTAAATGTCGTAAAAATTCTTACCGCAACATTGGTCATGTCAATAGTTCTTTATGTTTCTAGTTTCTTATCAGCAGGGTTATTTCTCGATAAAATATTTGCTCGTATCATCCATTTAGCAGCGCTAATATTTTTAAGTATCGTTGTTTATTTTGGTACTCTTTATTTAATGTTTACGGGCAATTTAAAGTATATAAGACTATGAGATTTTCTATATACACAATGTTATCAATCTCTTTGGTATTGATCCTTTTGTACATTGCTGCAACTTTCAGGGACTGGAATAGCTGCAAGGAACATATTGTGCAAAAATTAGAAAATAAATACAACGCTAAAGTACACATTGGAGGAAAAGTCAAAGTTTCACTAATTACTCCAAAGCTCACTATTCATAACGTATACATTCAATGTAACAGCAATAAAGAACGAAAATTATCAGATTTGATTAGCATAAATAAAATTGAAGTAAGGCTATCTCTTCTATCGTTATTTTTGCTTTCGCTACAACCAAAGTCAATTACATTATTTGGTATGAAAAGCAGTAAAGAAAATTTTGTTAATATTACAAATGAAAAAGCCAGTAAAGTTGACATAATAATAAGAAACAGCCAAGCAAGTTTAAACAATAACTTCGTTGATTATAGCAATATTGTTAACATAAAAAAGGTTGCTATTAAGAGAAATGGGCAATTCTCTGGTGAAGTGAAGGTAGGTGATAATAATTATGATTTTTCAGGAAAGGTTGATATTACAAAAAAGAATGTAAACATTAATGTCAAATCAAACTTTATAAAGTTGCTATTTACAGGCAACAGAAATCAAGAAGGGATCCAGGGCAAGCTAACACTAACAATTAATAACAGTTCTGATTTTGTAAATGATCTAGCAAAGATTACCAATCTTAGCTTTCTTGCTTACGCTATCCCTAGTGAAAATATCGAGATATCATCTAACATCAACCTCAATGAAGATGAGTTTGCAGCAACTGATTTGAGAATCGATTCCAAAAGCATGCAAGCCAGCGGTACAATACGAAATGATAGAAAGAATAATCACACTAACGTCAATATTAGCTTCAGTAAAGTTGATTTGGATTCTATACAAAATGATTCACGGAAAACAACGGAGATAAAGGATCTCTTAGAATGTTTTAGAGATGTTGTACCAAAAAACTTGAGCCTAGACTTTAATATGGAGGGCTCAAATATTCAATACCAAAACAGAATATCAAGTAAATTTCATGCTATGTTAAAATTCGCTGATGGCGAAGTAAAAGTTGATACGCTACTTCAAATTCCTGGAGCCAATAACATGTCTCACTTATCGGGAAAAGTCTCAAATAATGGCACCTTATCTGAATTTAATGGTGATTTATTGGTAAAAGGGGATAATTTCGAGTCGTTTATTTCATGCTTTTTCCCTTTTGTAAGGATGAAAGAGAGCGAAAAAAATCAATTTACAATAAGTTCTAAATTACACCTTGCGCCCAGGATATTGTCTATTTCAGACATTAGATTGCTGAATGATAAAGAATTTTTGCAGGGATCAATTAAAGTAAGTCACACAAAAAAACGTAATGTGATTGGTGGTGGATTTAGTGTACATAACCTTAACGCAGACAAATACGATTATTCATTACTCAGTAGCTTATCTAAAGTGAAATGGTTGAAAAATTTGAAGTATGATGTAAACATAGAAACCAGCGTTAGTGATTTTGTGCTAAATGATACAAAAATTGAATACTTGGGCTTTTCGTTGAAGATAGAAAAGGGTAAGCTAGTTGCAGATAAAATAAAACTATCAGGAGAGGATTTTGATATTACCGGAGACATAAAAATATTAGTGGACAAAAAATATATCAAGCCTCTGTTAGATGTGAACCTTACGGGCAACAAATTTAGTGGCAGTATCTTAAAATTACCGAATTTAATAAAGGTGAAAAGAGATTCAAAAAGTAAGATAAACCAAATTCAATGGTCAACAAAGCAGCTTGATTTTTTAGATAACAAAAAAGACTTTGATGCCAATGTGCAAATTAATGTTGCAGAGCTTAAGGATGAGCAAGATATTTTGAGGGATTTTAATTTGAATGCAGTGATGATAAATAACATCATTACTGTTAAAAAAGTGGATTATGCATTAGGACATGGACAAGTGTCTTTTCAGGGTTATTTAAGGCCAAATTCAATGTATATAAAATTTTTCATAGCAAATTTGGACACTAAAAGGGTTGGAAAGGTTATAGGAATTAGTAATGTAAATGGCCAGATAAGCTTAAATGGCGCAATTAAAGCTCAAGGAAAGAGCTTTAATGATTGGGCTAATAATTCGTCAGGGGAATTTAATTTTCAAACACGAGGAATAGAATTTACTAACGTGGATTTTAATTCGTTCATTACTAATTTACTAAGCAGTAAAAGTAAATCTGAAGTTTCCACGCTTGCTAACGTCGATATATATAATGGCAGTACATTTTTTGAAAACGTTAGCGGAAAAGCAAGCATTAGAAATGGTATATGCTCAACTAGTTTACAATTTGGAATTAATCAAGCGTCAGGGTCTACTTCTTCTAATCTAACCTTATCTAACTTCACTTTAGTTTCTTTATCTAGATTTTTCTTCATTCCACCAGGCCGTAGTAGTCCAGTTTATATCGATATGCACTTGGATGGCCCTATTTGGCGTCCTAAGATGAGTTTTGATGAGAACCAAATATTTACTACCCTGAATAGGAATTAAAAGTATTAAATGTGTTTTGTTGCTCAAATAGCTGTCTAAGCCATGGAACTAAAAAAACTACTTAAAGATTCCTCCGGTTTCCTTATCATAGTATTGAAGCTATT
>NZ_JADAKK010000010.1 GCF_020278625.1 Wolbachia endosymbiont of Mansonella ozzardi | reverse complement strand
GAAATACCCTATTACTATGGTAAGGGTGTCGGCAGAACTTGTTAAGTAGTTTTTTCTTTTCTGAATGATATGCCCAGCACGCTGCTAAAAGCTGGTTTGTTATGCGAAAAATCAATAGTCTAAAAGCAAATTGACTTCCATCCTGTTGAAGCACTATACTAAAGCGACAATGGGTAATTAGCTCAGTTGGTAGAGCACTTGCTTGACGTGCAAGCGGTCGCTGGTTCGAGTCCAGTGTTACCCATTTTTGTTCACTAAAAAATTTTATATGGCAGTGGTACACAATGGTAAACACTCAGCAGCGGAGTCCAAACGCTTAATCTATTCCATAATAATAGTCGTGATAACAATGCTCATGGAGATAGTGGGTGGAATAATTTCACATTCGCTTGCCCTGCTATCAGATGCAGGACATATGCTCACTGACCTCTTTGCCTTAGTCTTAAGTTGGGTAGCGCATAGGTTTTCAGCTAAGAAATCTGACTTGCAAAGATCATACGGGTATCATCGGTTGCAGATAATTGCAGCATTTGTCAATGGTTTAGCTCTATTTCTCATTGCAGCAATCATCATAATTGAGTCAATAAAGAGGTTTATTTTTCCAGTCAATGTTGAGTGGGAAATAATGTTAATGATTGCCACACTTGGGCTGATTGCTAATATTGTAGTCTTTTTTGTATTACATAGTAAATGCGAAAGCAACATAAACATAAAAAGCGTTGTACTGCACGTTATAGGAGACATTTTAGGTTCTGTAGCTGCTATACTTGCATCCATAATTATTATGCTTACTGGATGGCAGGTAGCAGATCCAATATTATCAGTATTTGTTAGCGTAATAATTCTAAATAGCGGCTATAAAATTCTCAAGAATTCCTGCCATATACTTCTTGAAGGTACACCTGAAGGTATCTCTGCTGAAGAAATAAAAAGTGAGATTTTATCTAAGCTATCTGAGGTGATAGATGTGCACCATATACATGCATGGTCATTGTCTGACAATTATTTCATAATAACTATGCATGCTAAAATTAAGCGAGGAGTGCAACACACTAATATTTTGTATGGAATAAAAAAAATATTGCTGGATAAGTTTAAAATAGCGCACTCTACAGTTGAAATTGAATATGGTGAGTGTGCGGATGATAAGATACTTAAGCATTGAAATTTAAAACCATTATATATATAATTATAAAAATTTAATAGTATGAGGGAGTAGACTATGATAGTTTTTTTTCTCAAGTACAATTCCCTCGTAGTGGCTCCGGTAGAGTTAGAACTGCTCTCTATTTATCTTTTTATTATGCATTAACTATAGAAACCATTCCTATTTCGATAGTAGAGTCAGCTTGGTATCTTGCTCTATATGACGCAGAAATCAAAACATTTCTTGGATATAAAAAAATAAAAGATGGGAAGAAGATAAGTAAAAAAGAATATTGGAAAATATTTGGTCAAGGTAACATAATCAAGTCAATCTTAGTTTCATGTATTGCGGGACTAGCAATTTATTATTTTTTTCTAAGCTTTTAATATTAACTTGGCTGTTAGCGCCGATACCATTGGCAATTGGAATAATCCTATTACAGCCTGAAACAAGACCAGCAAAACTTAACCCCATAGCCTTACTTAAAGCTTCATTAAAGCTACTTTCCGATAGTTTGTATGAGAATCTAATTGGTATGAAGAATATAATGAATGCTATGAAAGAACATATGATTCCTCACTCACATGGCAAACAATAGCATCGTTAATAGTATTAATACACTCAAAGGTGAATATGGTAAGAAGATACAAGAACCCAATGGTGTTATACATAATGATAAATTTTTTTTGAGTTTATCAAGTATATAGAGGGAAGAAAGGGTTTGAAAACAATGATAAAAGAGAATTGATTAGTTTTCTTAAAGAATGGTGCAATGATGGTAAACAAGCTCATGTTTCTGGACTCACAGGGGAGACAAATTTTATATTTGGTTCTAAAGGCCTGTAATAGTCGAGATGATGAATCAATTGAAGCAAAAAGGCAAGAATTTGTAAGGTCTTTAATGTATGCCATGAACTATACTAAAGGAACAGTTGCTCCTTAAACCTGCTTTACCAGCATTATTGGTGCAATGCTAAAGTTATTAGAAGGGATACACCCTGGTATTAGGGTAGAATATCTCATGGAAGATAGAATTGGAATGCATGCAGAAAATGAGGCATGTGAATTTATTAAGAAAGAGCTAAAAAAAGAAGAATCATCAAGAAATCCTCGATGCTTGGGACAAGTTAGATGACAACAGTAACCAAATAGTTTCTAATCTCATCCAAGAAGTTAAGATACCTTTAATGAGAAGATTATTTAGCTTGAATTATAGTGAACAGAATGTAATAGATACAATAGAAAATCTTAAGTACATTAACTCTGATAAGTTAACTGATGAGAATAAAGCAAGCAAGATCTAGCTTAAATGTTGATAGTATTACAAAAGGAACGGGAGTAGAGCTAGCATAGATTACAAAAACTGTATTCGTTCAGCTAAGCGATGTGAGAGATGATAAATAAGAAGCTGTGGAAAGAGGATTCAGATCCTTTTGCTTCCATGTTAGTATAACAAAGTTATTCGCTCGAGGAATGTGTTTCCTCGCTCTGACTGTTGAAATATGAGTTTTTGCGTTAAATAACATAATACCATATCTGCCACTTGACATGGTAGTAGAATGTTTTCTGGATTCACCAAAAATTTTGACATCATTCTTTCGGGCTTTAAAATGTTTTTTGCAACTCGAGGAGCTCCAATTGTTTCAAGTAATATCAATGTTAATAGGACAAATTAAAAAGTTTTCCTACAATTAGCGAATTTATTATGTATCTTGTTTGGTAACGAAAATTAGTATAACCTTTGTGCTTAAGAAATTACTAAATGAGTAAAAAGGTAAAAGAAGCCCTAGTCGATATTTATTTTCAGTATTGGCGTTTTTATGCCTTAAACGATGCAATTTAGCTGCTTTAAAAAGCAACTAGTCTAAGCTATGATATTTAAGAAATTTACCAAGCGGAAAACAAGACAATAAAACCACGAGGTAGCTAGTTATTTTATTCTCTATTTTAAAATCCGGTGTTGGATGATGTCTAAAACAACTTATAAGCGTGTTTTAGCTTGTATGGGTAAAAACCCCCGAAGTTTTTAAAAGACATGCAGTACATATAGTGCGAAAAATTGAACAATAGTACGCCAAATACAAGTTTTCTTGTCATTTTAATCTGCAAGATTGGGAAGTTAAATAGTAGCTTCAGTATCATGGTAAGGGGGTTGAAAGAATTTTCAAGTAGTTTTTTTATTTCTATTGGATGACGTTATAACTTTTTTTCACTGTTGTCCATCCGCTTTCTGTATAGTGAAAATTGATACCAACAATACCAAAATAAAGGCTAGAGGCTAGTTTTATTTTAAACTAAATTCGGTATTTAAACTGAACGTTTTCAGTGATGCCACTTGGCATAACTGAAACTTTTATGTTCATATGTGTTTTCAGGTAGTCTATTAGCTCATCAACCAATATATCAGGAGCAGAAGCACCTGCGGTGATTCCAATCTTTTCTACACCCTGCAGCCAGCTTTTGTTTACACAACTATAATTGTCAATCAAGTAGGCTCTTTTCCTTCTAGCGATGCATAGATCTAATAAGCGGTTTGAATTCGAACTATTTCTACTTCCTACAATTAACACTATGTCTACGATTTCAGCTAGTTTTTTAACAGCATTTTGCCTGTTTTGTGTTGCGTAGCATATATCTTTTAAATTAGGACCTGTGATGCTTGGAAATCTGAGCTTTAGAGCAGCAATAATTTCGCTGGTATCATCGACACTTAACGTAGTTTGCGTAACGTAAGACAAATTGTCTGGATTTTTAACTTTTAAATTGTGTACATCTTCTACGGTTTGCACTAAAGTGACAGGATTGTCTACTCTTCCTCTAATTCCCTTAACTTCTGGGTGGTTTTCATGCCCAATCAGAATTAATTCTTTGCCGCTATCCTCATACCTTTTTGCTTCTTTATGTACTTTACTGACTAGAGGGCATGTTGCATCAATCACTTGAATACCCTTTCTTTTTGCCTCCTCTTCAATTCTTTTTGACACTCCGTGTGCACTGAAAATCAATATTCCCCCATTGTCTTTAATGTCCTCGGTACTGTTTACAAAAACTACGCCTTGTTTCTTAAAGCCTTCTACTATATATTTGTTGTGGACGATTTCGTGCAGCACATAAACTTGGTGCTTGTTTTTGTGTTTTTCTAAAGTGATAGTTAATATGTCCACAGCTCTTTTGACTCCCGCGCAAAAACCGCGTGGATCGGCTAAGATGACTTCCATTTCCTTTTAAGTCAAATAAATATGCAAGCGTTACTGAGAAATAAGCTCCGCTCACTATGTTTTATAGTACCATTGTTTATGTTTTATATAATAATTATTTTTCGTATGTTCTCTTTAACATTTGATTAGCTTGCTGCTTCAGAAGACTTAAAAAAAAGTAATATAGCCATAGACAGCCTGATATTTTGGATAGAAATGGAGTGATGATAGCAACAAATGTACCAACAACATCACTGTATATAGATTCAACCAGAGTAAAGAATCCAGAAAATATAGCAGCATAGTTGTGCTCTATTTGGGATGACCTTGTGAATGCGAAGATTTATATAAAATACTTACTCCGAAAAAGAAATTTGCTTGGATAAAGCGGCATTTAACTCTGCAAGAGTTATTAGCAATAAAAGACGCTGGCGTGCCAGGAGTAAACTTTTATGATGACGTAAAGCGTATATACCCTCACAATAATTTGTTTGCACATGTGCTTAGCTATACCGACATAGATGGTAAAGGCATTGCCGGAGTTGAGGCATACATAAGTAACCAGAGTCACAACACTGCCAGTAGATATGTCCCAACTATCCTTAGATGCGCGAGTACAAAGCATAGCAAATCAGGAACTCACTAGAGCCGTGAGCAGATATCAGGCGCTTAGTGGAGTAGGAACTGTTTTAAGTGTGAAAGATAGTAAAGTCATTTCGATGGTCTGTCTTCCCGACTTTAATTCCAACCTGCAGAGTAAGGCAAAAGATATACAAAAGTTTAATCGCGCCAGTCTTGGAGTGTACGAGATGAGATCGGTGATAAAATTTTTACAATAGAGGCAGCACTAGATGCGAATGTTGTAAAAACTAATGATTTATATGATGTATCAAAGCCAATCACCATCGGGAGATATGAAATTCATGATTTTCATGAGTTCAAAATTCCAAAAGTTGCTGTACAAGATATGTTTGTAAAATCGTCCAACATTGGTGCTGCAAAAGTTGTAGCCAAATTAGGTGTTGAAAAGCGGGTAGAGTACTTAAGGCCATGGAGCTATTTTCTCCTTTGAGAATAGAAGTGCCAGAAAAATCCATACCGATAGTTCCGGATAAATGGAGTGAAAGCACTTTAATAACGGCGTCTTACGGTTATAGAATAGCTATAACTCCTATGCGTATTGCACAAACTGTAGCTGCACTAGTCAACGATGGGATATTTCACAATGCAACTTTGATATTGAACAAAAAAAAGGTATAGGGGAGCAGATTGTTTGCAGAAAGCACTTCCAGAGAGATAAGAAAATTGTTACGTGCAGCAGTAACAGATGGAACGGAAAGGAGAGCTAACATAAAAGCGTATACGATAGGAGGTAAAACTGGATCAGCAGAAAAAGTTGTAAATGGTAAATATAACAAAGATGCAAACATAGTACCTTTTGTAGAAGTGCTGACTACACTTGACCCAAGGTATATAGTACTAATTGTTATTGATGAACCTTATGACTGGTATTATACCGGAGGAATAACCGCTGCACTTGTAGCCAAGAGCATTATAAGTAAAATAGTACCTATACTGAACGTTACACCCGAGATGTAGAAACTAATATTTCTTTATCAAGAGTTTAAGCTTATGATCTTGATTGTTTCCATCAATGCAAAGAAGCCCATCTTTTGTTATGTTACAATTTTTAGAAGAGATGTCAAAATCGATTTTTTTACCACTGCTATCTACACTAAGGCAAATTCTCGGTTCGAAAAGATCCGTTACACTAGCTTCAAATTTTTTTGCTACCTTACCGTCCGGAGAAACCAAGTTAAACTCCCAGGTATCGCTTGGATCGATATTTCCTGTGTAACTACTACACTCATCACCTGCGCAGTATGAACTCTCAATTATGTAACCTCCACTGGGAATATCTATAAGAAAACCCCACAAATCATCTGACATATGAAATACCTTAATATTTACTGTTTATAAAGAACTGTAATACTTTTTAAGTATACTAATTACGATACACTTAAAGATATAAAGTTTCAACAATTAATTGTGTAAAAAGTCTGCTTATAACAAATTCCATTCTCACTACACAAAAAGCGGATGGGCAACAGTGAAAAAAAGCTATAACGTCATCCAATAGAAACAAAAAAACTACTTGATAAATTCTTTCAACCCCCTTATTATAATAATGAAGCTGTTTATTTAACTTCTCAATCTGTGCAGGTTAAAGTAACAAGAAAATTTGTATTTGGTGCGCTGTACTTACTGCATGTCTTTTTAAAGCTTTGAGTTTTTACCCATAAAAGCTGAAACACGCTTATAAGTCGTTTTAGACATCATCCAAGTGGAATAACTAGCTAACTTGTGGTTTTGTTCCCTTTTTTTTCCGCTTGGTAAATTTCTTAAATGTCATAGCTTAGGCTAGTTGCGTTTAGAAGCAGCTAAATTGCAGTGTTTAAGGCATAAAAATGCCAATACTGAAAATAAATATTGACTAGGGTTTCTTTTGCCTTTTTTCTCATCTGGTAAGTTTCTTAAATATTTATCACTAAAGTAGTATCCAGGATCCCAGTGTCAAGTACTGGGATGACAGGAGGAGGGGCACTGAGATGGCACCATTGTTGACTGGTAAAACGGTATCTTAATTTATCCTATTTGCCATTGGGACTTAGCATTAGGAAGAAGGTTGTAGACACAAAATTAGTCGACTACTTTTTTTTTGATTGTATCTATTGCTCGGCTAATTTCATCTTGTAAATCATCACAGTCGTTCTTTTCATTATGATTTAGCCCTTCAATCCTACCTTCTAGCTCTAGCTTAATTATAGTATTGATTTTATCTATATTATCAAGAAAGCTTTTACATTCTTCATCACTATATTCCTCACCAGATGCCTTTCTTTCAATAAATAGGTCTTTAAACGCTGCTAGATCAAGATTCTGATCGGTATTCAGTACAACATTTCTTTCTATGAAGCTAAGGTCCGATAGTAATAAACTGACCTCGAGTAGATCTTCACTTTTAATGTTTGCAAGATTATTGAGGTTGTCTAAAATATTAAACATCTTGAGTTCTTCCTGAGCAATTTCTTGATCTTCTTTGTCAAATTCAGACAACAATTCTCTATCATCCATGAGTTTCTTACTAAGAGCCTTGTTGAGCTTTGAAAGATTAATATCATCTTGCTTGGTGTTATCCAGCAATAAGTCTACTCTTGCTCTACGCGCATTTAAAATGTCATCGTAGTTACTTAGCTTTATGCTACCATCTTTATCCTGGTGCAGTTTATAATAATCAAGACCTTTGAAGTTTTTTTTACGGATTTCCATTGTTACCTCCTTCTTCCTCACCCGGTACACTTCTTTTTACTGATCCTTTTGATAGATCTCTCAAAAGCTCACCTGATTTCTCCGAATTTGGCTCACTAGGTTGAGTACTATCACCTTCATCTTTATATCTCTCTGGTTTTCTCTTGCGCCCTATGGTGTAGTCACGAAGTTTATCCAAGAATTCTCGCCTATGTGATTTTGCTCTATAGAGTAAGTTATGGTTATAGCTATGCTTTCCTATAGAATCAACGCCATGCTCCCAGGTAAATTTCATAACATCTTCTATTGTATAACCCAAATGTGATCCAACATATCTTTTGTAATAATCTAAATATCTACTAATTCTTCTGTGTGTAATATCTTCCTTGTCAACTCCAAAAGCCTTGTAAATTTTTTCCTCAAGTTTATCGACGTCATTTTCAGGCGACGTTGCAAATTTTGTTGCTTCTATAGTAGCACCTACAAACTTACGTGGCACATTAATAGCGTATTTCAACACACCCCCGACTAGTGGCATCCTGCCCAGTAGATTAGCCGTACCTCCGGATAATCTATTCGGTAAATAAGTAGCCCACTTGCCTAAAGACTCTAATCTCCCACCAGCAAAATCTTGCCACTTTCGCTTTAATCCTTCCATTATGCCAACTAAAGGTGAGGCTTCATGCATTCTAGATATACTATAAACGCTAAATCCACCACCAGCGATACTTGAACCCATTTGTTGCACGAACTCACGTAAGGAGAACATTAAAAATGAAAGCAAGAATAATACAAAGATTTCCCCCGCATTGATTAAATAACCTCTCTGTATGTCTTGCACCCTTTGATAGTCACTATTTTCTTGATAGTTTTTGCAATTATCACAATCTTTACATTTCTGGCAATATTCGCTGTTGGGATCCTCATATAACTTGTGAAACCCCAGTACTCTACAACCTTTTGTTTCCACTACTCTCTGCACTAAAAACCTTATTTCACTTATTATTTCCTCATAACTGTTGCATTTATTTACATCTTGACAGTGGCGCTCTACTATCTTGTTGATATCACCGCCACCTATCTTATTGTTTATACTGTCTATCAACGATAAGATATCGGCTTTCTCTGATGCATGAGATAAACTGTTTGCCAGACGCACTAGATCTTTTTCACTACAGTTCTTGTCAACTACCATGTCGCTTTCTGCTATATAATGGTCTGCTGGATTCTCTTTAGTACCAGGAATTGGGTTAAAGAAAGGATAATCTATATAACGAAAACCTTTTATGTATTCACCTTTATGTTCACCTTCTGTATGTTTAGGGTAATCTGGTGGAAGAGGAATATATCCAGCACCGCCAGTGAATTTTATTGTGCCACCTTTTCTGCTTATTTTTTCTATGCCCTCTACGTTTTTATCTACGTTCAATGGGGAAGCCTCTCCGATAGTGTAAGGTACAAAAATTTGTCCTGGAGTCCAACCAAAATACTGTTTATCAATGATACAAAAACCGCCAAACATCCATTTTGGAACACACAATCTTACCTCAAGCCATTCATTGTAGCATACAGTGAAACCTAGATGCCTATAAAAGGTATTCGTTATAACTGCAGCCAACAATGACAGCAAGGCAAATATCATAATTGATTGTAAGCAAAAACTAATACAGAATTTTATCCAACCTTCAAATAGACTTTTCAGCGGTGAAAATAAGATAGAGATTAGAAACAGTGGCATTATGGCTATAAGAAAAGCTATACCCACAAAGCCGGAAAGGAATATTATGTAAGCATATATGCATAACAGGAAATATAAAACGATCCCTATGAAAATTGCCGGTATCATAAGCAGGCTTGCCCATATTTGGTAATGCAAAAACGCTGCAAACTTTTTCCAAACAGAGTAAGCAAAAAACTTGTTGAACATATCTTCCATGAAACTGAACAATTTAACACGGGCTTCTCCACCGGCTTCGGCAAGGTTCCAATTAGCATCTGTATTCATATTAGGAGCAAAGCTAGTAATTACATTTATCATATATTCAATTCCTTCAACAAACAAAGTGAGGAAATGATCGTAAAAAAACTTAAAACTTCCAGGAGATATAAGCACTATTACTAGAGTGATTTTCATCATCCTGATAAGGATATCATGCTTAGTTTCTCGTATCATACCAAAAAGGTAAAGGAGCAATGAAATCACTATAAATAAAACGAGCAAGGAAAGAACGAAATTATGAAAACTTGCACTCTTTTCAGCTATATTCTGAAACATAGCCTGTGCTGCTGCAGGGTCGTTACTGTCAAAATACTTTTTGCAATTTTTATTGATCAATAATACACACTTTAGGTAGTGATAAACGTAATCAAAAAATCCAAAACTACTTGGTTTCTGCACTCCACTCAAAAATTCAAAAGAGTAGCCACCTACATTGTCTAAGTAATATCTGTCTAATATTTTTGCATATATTTTCCATCCCTTTTCTAATTCTAGCATATTACAATTTCTGTCCTTTAATTTAGTTCTATCTCCTCTCTTTAAAGTAAAAAGCCCGCTTCCATCTTCTGCTATAGAGTCATAACCTAAATGCACAGTGGGAGATTGAGGATTGCGCATAGATTTCAGACTTTCGTTAGGGTTGTTGTCACCCGGCTTTTTAAACAGAAGGTAAGCACCATGACCGTTGGTAAACCAGCATGGAGCACCACGTGATACTATGCTTTTGCCATCATCCTCATTAATGCGCTTACAATTTACAGTACAACTTGTACTAGAACTACTTGAAAATTTTTGCATACTAGATTTATAATCACTACAAACCAAGTGAAAGTCAGGCAAGCTATTATCGCCTTGTTTGCTTTCGAATTTGGTTGCATATTTCAACTGCTCCAAGCTTTGCAAGCTGTAACCGCCTTTAGATTCTTTCTTATTATTACTCCAAGATGTCCATGCACCATTAACTCGTACTATTAAGTCATCTCCATTGGTTTCGAGTCCAGTATCCTTCCACTTTACCACTTGATTAGGGTGAAAACCATAATTGATTTCGCCGGTCTCAGGATCAATAGGTTCTCCACTTTCACCTTCTGGAAAAAACGCATCATGACCGATTGGAAAATGAGCACCAACTGTAATAGGTTCAGGACCAAAATAATCAGCGGATATGCACCTTGGAAAAGGAATGTCGTTCTTATTACAACCTGTTATCAGCACATAAGCTGTAAGAAGTAGTAATCTAACCCAAAATTTGCCTAAGCGTAACTGCATATCTAAATTTTTTCCAAATATAGAAATAGAACTTTACTTAAAATATCTTTTTAATTAGCTACTCCATGATATCACTCATTTCCTTCTTCTTTCCTTGTCTTTAGCTCCAGACTCTCCTTTCTCTTCTTGTTGCTTTGGCGTATCAGGCAACTTATATTCAATTTGAGCTCGATCTTTACCCATTTTCTGTTTGATGCCCTTTATCATGCTCTGAGTGTCATTATCAAGCCCAACAGTTGAAAGCATAGCTTGTGATGCACTGCTAGCAATGTGACCAACACTGCCAGCAATCCCAAAACCAGCACTAAATATTGTTTGTGCCATAGTTTCTGATGCAGAAACAAAAACTTCCATTGCTTTGGCAGTAATGAAGTATATAATTGCCTGAATTAGGTCTATAGGTAATGCTGCAAAGTGCCCGCCAGTTTTCGTTCCATCACTTAATGCAACATCAACACTAGTGCTAGGACTATATCCAAGAGGCAGTATGGATTTCATAAGGCAGAGATCGTAGGATAAGAAATTTATACTAATTAAACATTGATAGCATGCAGAGAAATTTGTGAGATTATACAAAACTGAATACATCAATTGATTCAAAATTGATAGAGATGAAAATAGAACCATAGGCTGTACTGTGATATGAGCAAGTGTCTTTATCCAGTTGTAAAACAGGGACTTAGTCTGTTGAAATAAGATAAACACGATAAATAAAGGTGTTAATGACAGCAAAAACGCTACTAAGATAGTAGATATCACGTACCTAAATGTAGCGCTAATAATGCATTTTAAGAACATAAAACTAGCATGGAGTATTATTAAAAAAGCAATAAAGCCAAAAGGGCCAGCGAATATCAATGATGAAAACTTCATCCATGTTTCTCCTGTGAATAATATTCCTGCTGTTAAATCTAAGAACGCAAACCTTTTACCTCCTTCTCCTATATAACCAGAGAAGCTATCTACTAAATGGGTGCTACCGTCCATAAAAAGTTTGGATAAAGTTGTGCCAAAGAGCTCCCAGCTCTTATCGCTAAAGGCAAAAGCTATGAATGCTATCTTCATCATCCTTACGGTAAAGTCAAATTTACTTAGCTGTATTGTTCCAAGCATATAGTTAACGACAGTAAATATAATGTATAAAGTAAGTAAAGTCCTTACCCCTTGAAGAAGACCTTTAACATACCCTTTGTATAAATCTTTGATGCCATCTCCGATTACTTCTTTTTTTATAAAGTCAAATACTTTGTTTACATTTAATGAGATGAAATCGTTAATTTTTCTTTTGACAAACAAGGTTATATTATACTCATTATTTTCATAATATTTGCCTTTTTCATCTGTAATATCTTCTTTTCCTACGTTACTTACATCGATAACGAAATATATCTTCTTAGATTCTCCATCCTGAAAATGTTCTCCGCTTATTACATCTAATATGGTATACTTATCTTTTCCGTCTACTTTTTCTCTTATTCCTACTACTTTGAAATCACTAGTTCCCACTCTACTCAAATCTTCAGGTGGTTCGTTACCTAAATATACATACAGTTTTTCGCCATTAATGTATTCACATGACCTAGTTACTTCAACATGGTACCCACCCCTATCAGCTTTATAGAAACCATGGTCTGCAATAGCGAGCATTATATCACTACCAGGCGGTATACTTCTGTTTACCTCATAATTATAATTCAACCTTAAAGAAAAATCTTCAAAATCATTGCTGATTTTTGAACACTTATACTCTCGATTTTCATCGGCACCCTTTTCTTTTGGAAGACATTGAGCACCCCTAGCGTCACCATTTTCCCTGTCAGACCCACGATTCTTTGTAGGGTCAAAATTACCAATTTTTGCAACAAGAGCTTCAGCCCAGGAGATATTTTCAATGTCTTCTTCGCTGGTTGACGTAAAACCAGTGCTACCTTTGTTTTCTTCAATCTCCTTAAGCTTATCTTCAACCTCTTTAAGGTGAGAGTACATGTCGCATGTACCGTTTTTAGTATCATATTTTTTGTATCTTATAGAGGAGACACAGTTCCGATTTCCTTTTTTAAGCAAACCATCATTGAATATGCCTTCTTTGGTATAGCATATAGCCTGGTAGTAACAATTAAGCTCATAAGAGCCATACTTTTTCACTTTGGTAGGGCCACAGTTTTTTCCTTCACATAATTCATTCAATCCTACTCTTGCTCGTCGCAAATCTAACAGTGCGCCATTTATCCATGGCTCATTTTCCTTAATGAAATTTTTATTAAAATGCACTTTGTTATCATATGGAGTGTAGCCGTTACCAACTAGAACTTTTCTTTTTTCTATGTCCTCTTTGTTGAGTTTAGGAAATTCTACTGCAGTCCTTTTACCATTGCTTCCACAAAAGAACGTTCCTCCATTAAGCATTTCTTTTATTGTAGCTTTGTCTTTGTCACCTCCTTTCTCATCTTCTTTTTCCTTTCTATAACAATTGTCATCAAAGCTAATTTTTTCTCCTGGGTTGTCATAATCAATTGTTATCTCCCTGGGAACCAAGCTAAAGCTTAATTTATCACCAGGATTCACTTTAATTCCGGTATCTACATAACGTCTATTGCTACCAAATCCTCTACTACCACACACTTCTTGTTCATTAAGACCGGAATTATCAGCTAACTCGCTACTATAATTTGGTACTGAACCATCAGCACAAAATACGGCAGGAACAAGTACTTTTCTTGGGTTCTTGCCTTCTTTAGGGAAGCAAAAAT
The DNA here is from genome assembly GCF_020278625.1 of Wolbachia endosymbiont of Mansonella ozzardi. GTDB lineage: Bacteria > Pseudomonadota > Alphaproteobacteria > Rickettsiales > Anaplasmataceae > Wolbachia. The sequence goes on along the minus strand of NZ_JADAKK010000010.1, from coordinate 10,052 downwards.
TTACTGATCCACTAAGGATAAATTTGATTTTTTCATCCTTACTAATTACTTGACCAGAATCAACCCAATGAATTTTGACTCCTTCATCAGCTTTACGAACTGGAACATTCACATTAACACTAGTATTTCTGCTTTGTAGCCCAGGCTCGACACAATCCATGTTACAGCCAGCAATTGCAAGATATAATACCAATAATAGTAATTTCTTATTTATCATGGTGCGCTTTCTGGTCCTCCTGGTCTCATCCTAGGTGATTGAGCTCCTTGTAGTACTTCAGGTTTTTTGCTTGGTATGCCTGACGGTTGATAAGTACTTCCTCCGCTTCTTGCTCTCCTGTAAACACTGTGCTCATCTAATCCTACTAATCCCATTAGGCTCTGTTGATATTGTTTTCCAGGTTCTTCTTGCACATAAACACTAAACAACGAGTCAGATATTCTCGAAGAAGCTTCGATTAAAGCTTTCATAGCATGACCCAAGATAACAAAAGCCATCATAGCAGTAATGTTAGGTGCATATTTGGAAGCATATCCATAAAAAATACAAGGGTTAAAGATCCTTAGGTTAATATTGAGTATACATGTAGAGCAGACTTCAGAATTAAATACTGAATATATGATGTAATCCATAGCCTGACTTATCAGCGACATAAAAATTAAAAGCACTACTGGATGAATCGCAAATCTTGCTAAGTTTTTGATCCAATTGTGAAACATCTGTCTAGTGTATGTGAACAGAAGGCAAATAATAAAGATAGGTGTTAAAGAAAGCAATAACGCAACTATTGCTATGGACGTAATAAAAGAAAATAAGGCATTAAAAATAGATAATGCCACTATTATTGAGCCCCAAATCACTAAGCAAAAAGATACAATGCCCAAAGGACCAGAGAATATAAGAGATACTGTTAATAACACTGAATGTACTGACAGAAACCTGTTGAACGGCAAATCGAGAAATTCAAAAACGTTTGATGTTGTACCTCTAAAATTTGCTATTTCTATTAGCTGTTTTGGAGTGTTGATAAAGATAGAAAAAGCATTGTTATAAAAAAAATCCCAGCTATTATTTCGCAACAGTTGGGTAATAACTCCTACCTTTACACATATAGTTAAAAACTCATATATAGAAACATGAGTTAATCCAAAAAAGTAATAAAGAGTATACAATACTATATACAATACTAACAGCGATATTATCGTGGATCGAATTGTCTTCGTTCTATTTGACGCTACAAAACTTTGATAAAGAGACTTTACAGGACTAGAAGAGTGAGTCATATCTGGATCTTTGTAGCTAGAGCCGAAAAACGCAGTTTTTATTTTTTCATCAAAAAAATTATATATCACACTAAAAGTTCTTGTAGGTGATGCTTTGGTTGTTAGGCTAATGCTAAACTTACCTTCGTTTTCCTTATAACCGCAGCCATGGTCTCTTATCCCATAATATATGGTGCCGCTTTTGTTTTTTAGCTTGTCTTTTAAAACTTCCATGTACTCAATGTCATGAACTCTGTTTATGTTCACAGGTACATCTTCCTGATTTTCACCAGGTTGATAGTTAGGAAACTTATCAGAAACGCGTATGTACAAGCTATTTTCTGGATTAGGAACTCTTGTTACTCTTATGTTGTAGCCACCATTGCCACCATTCCTAAATTCAAATTTCAATTCCTTACCTTTATCATGGTCACCTTTTACTTTATTATCATAATTAGTCCGTATATTCTCTCGCTCATGTTCAAGTTCTTCTCCCTGCATTGACACTGCTAACGATGGGATATAAGTCTTTATCCCTTTTTTTTCTATGATCTTTTTAGTGGCTTTAGTAATTTCGCTTGCTTTATCTTCAGCAGCAACTAAAGCCTTACCAAGGTCCATAGCCAGATTGCCATCATCATCTATAGTATTGGATTCAATTTCAACACAATTTTGACCAAGATGGTAACATGTTTTTTGACACGCAAGATTCAGAATGTACGTATCCATTTTGCTTTTCTGATCGCTTGAAAGCTTGCTGCAGTCTATATTTTCTCCCTGCTTTATAGAGTTAACAATATTCTTAATCTCCTCAATCTCCTTTCCTCTTTCTTCTTGGTCTAGTTTCAAAAAATCCGAACTCCAATACTCTTGTCCGGGTAGCCACTCTGCGCTGCCTATCATTAGTTTGTTAGGACATATGGTATACTTGTATTCTCCATTTTGCCATATTACCTGACATTCATTTTTATTTAAAACGTGCGTGAAATGCTCTGTTTCTTCCTCATTGCATTTTTTATCAGTTTTTACATACCTGATTTTTGTACTATCTTCTTTATTTTTACACACTTTACTCCCAATAACACTAAAGCTTATCGAATCACCTCCTTTAAGCGCGAATGGAAATGTAACAATAATGGGGCCTTTCCCAGGTTGAACTGCAAAGTCTTCATACTGCTTAGGACAAAAATTAACCCTGCTAGGCACTATATTAATTTCTGTTACTTTCACACTATCTGAGATACGGACGCCAGAATCAACCCACTTCTGCTCTGTTGACACTACATCTAGTTTTTCGCGCAAGTTTGATAAGCTTTCTGGTTTAATACAGTGATACTCACAACCGGACAATGTAAAGAGTGTCACTATCAACAAAAACTTATGCATACTTACCAAGTTTTGGTTACTCAAATTTAAGCATCTGTTACTCACTTTTTAGACTAAGGACTCTCTCATTTTTTAACAGACTCATTACCCACTCACAGTATCTCTAGCCTTCTTAGTCTCCTTAGCCGCTCCAGCAGCATCTCCAGATTTAGCTTTACCAATGGCCCCAGCAATAGCTTTACCTGCAGAAAAGGCCTTTGACATCATTTTTGCAGGTGTATCACCAGAGCCGAGTGCTGCCCTGTAATTACCAGAAAGTTCTGCAGCCATTCCTGGCAGAATATGAAAGAAGTGATAAAATAGGAATAATATTAGAGCTAATTTTAATAATTCCCCAATGAGAGAACTGCTAAATTCCATGTATGTAAAGTCAAATAGACCAAGTACGCTGCTTTTCTTAAAGCTGTAATTCTGCATCATACATGCAAGAGTAGTTTTATTTTTATCACACTCACCGCCTTTCAGTTTGAACCACTGTTTTTTACTACTATCCGAGGCCTTTATTTTCTCCTCATATTCCTGGTCCGGCTCAAAGTTCAAATTTTTAAAATAGATTTTATCACACGCTATGAACATAAAAGATAAAAACGCGAAAAGCATAACAGGATATAGACTATAGGTGATCAATTCTTTGAGCCAACCATCAAAATATCCTTTAGTGTGTTGGAATAAAACCATAGGAATAAACAGAGGTGATAAGATGATAATTACACTGAGAGCAACTAGAGACAAGATAAATGCATAGCACATCCACAAAATAACCATTATCATCATAACAGCAATGAATATACAGACAAGAGCTACTAAAATCTGTCCGCCAGCGAAAATGGTACCGATTATTGAGCCTGCTACCAACAAGACAGGAGCAGCACCGAGTAAAACGGACAGTACTCCAACGCTTTCAGTACCAATTTTGCTACCAATTCCATCTAAAGGTGCACCTAAATAAAATGAAATTCTACAATCAAGCCTGTCCCAAGGTGCAAGATAACTGTAAGATACCTTCTTTCCTGTATGAAGAGTGTATTCATAACTTGTACCTGCGCTGTAATCACATATACCTTTACTTTCAGACGAGGCTTTGAGCACTATTTCTGACAAACCATTTGAAAGTTTTGTCAATTCTCCATAATAATGAGACATAGTATCGCCTGTTGTGAAGTAAATCACTAAAGCAAACTTAATGATCAATATGTACATTTCTTGAGGACTGCGAACTCCACCAGACATGGCTTTTATAGAAAATAATATTAAGGCTAGAACTAAAACAGCAGTTACGGTATTTTTTAGCTTTTTTTGTGCTACAGATAATAAACTTCCCTTCTCATGCCCACCTTCATCCATAAGTGGCTTACCACTTGAATCATGACCAGCCACTAAATTATCTAAAGATTCCTTAATGCATTGCACTACCATAGAAGTTATGGGAACAGGAGCTAGTGATTTACTCCCCGCTTGATTGTAGCAAGCTTCAGAAACGTACTGGCTGAAACAGCCAGCATTATCATAACCTACAAAAATCGCTCCCTTTCCTTCCCTTTCCTTTATCAAAGTTTTGTAATCTTTGTCCTTATTTCCAGAACCGTTAAGATCAACCTTATATTCTGTACCATCCTTGGTTTTGAATTTCATCTTAGACTTGTCACACATAGGAGCAAGTGGGTCAGGTGGTAATTCTGTACATCCCATATCAACCCCTTGTGGCCAAGGAGCCATCTTAATACCAAGTGTACCAACACTTTCTAATCCCACACACAACCTGCCCATTTTTCTTACTGCCTTGAATGTTGAACCGTGTATGGTTTCGGTTTGTCCTGCTTTAAGAACTTTGCACTCTAGGTCACCATCAACCTTTGGAGACCATGCTCCATCTACATATCCAGTGTCTTTTTCCCTAACATCAAAATCTATGTATCCGGGTTTTCCCCTGGAATCAAAGTCATTCATCTTAAAAAGATTGCCGAATGTTAAAGGATTTCGATGACATATTTCTATATACTCACTATATTGCACACCATTTTTTGGCCAGTAATAGTGTCCTCTGTCAACATTAACAACATACCAGTCAGTAAGGTTTAAAATCTCTTTTTCTGTCTGTTTTCCATCTTTTTTTGATTTTTCTTGTAGTGCAGAAAAATATTCATCCTCAGTTTGATAATTTTTATCCGTGTAATTGCTATAACTTGTGTCTTCCAGTTTGAAGTTTTTATATTTCCCATCATGGTCGCGTGCAACTGGATGCCTAACAAAACTATGTTGGCAAACAACAAGCCCTCCTATAGCTTTCCAAACCCCAACAACTGCAGCTATCATTCCGACGACGACAAGAAAGGTGAACAAACCAGCAGAAGAGACAATCAAAACAATGCCAGTAAATATTGCGCCAACGGCAATTGCTATTCCTGCAAGTGCTGCAGCCGTCTTAAATGCTCCACAATCGGGATTGGAGGCGCGACTGAAACTGCCAGCAGAATTAAACCTACTAACGAATTCCGTCTTTTCAGTACCACTTGCCTCATCTGCAAACGCTGGATATGAGAGTAAAAAGTCCACGTTTAGTAAAAATACCCCAATCAATAGCAATGACAGCTTAGTCCTAAACATTTTTTACCTTTTGATAGAATATAGGCAACCATACCTTTGGGTCGTCTCCGACCTCTTTTAGTATATCATGTAACAATAGAACACTTTCTGCACGTCCGGACAACACGTTAACTATATCATCTAAGCCTTTTAAGTCTATTCTAGCCACAACAGCATTGATTCCTTGCTTTACTAAAAAGAATCTAGTGCTTGGATCTGTGTGTTTAATTAGTATATACTCACGTTCAGTTAACATAAAAACATCCCGATAGATACTAGTAGCTTTCAGATTTGGCAAAAAAATCTGTGTTGCTGTTTGCTGTACAAGCGTATCACTAATAGCACTTTTACTTGCATCTTCAACACTCTGAGTAGCGAAAATCACAAAAGCATTTAATTTCCTCAGCACTTTCAACCAGTCTTTTATCTTAGGTGCAAAAACTGGATTATCTATTAACGCCCATGCCTCATCAAGAACAATAATAGATGGAGTGCCATCAAGAGATATACTAATCCTATGAAACAAATAAATCAAGACCGGTCCAAGAGTAAAGGGATCTTTGAGCAAGTTAGCCATTTCAAAGCCAAATACCCTTGCTTTCGAAAAATCTAACAAGTCTTCTTTATTATCAAATACTGCAGCATGAGAACCATCACCATGCCACATAGATATTGCTCCAGCTAGAGTATCAGGTCCTGCAAGCCCCAAGAATGGCACGAGATTTCTTAAAAATCTGTCTTCTTTCCTCAATTTAAAATTTCCTTCAATTGCATCATTAATTCGCGCGATATCCTCTGAAGTGAGTTTATCGTTGTATACCGAGATTAAGGATTTTATCCACTCCATTAAAAATGTTCTATTATCAGGAGTATCATCAAGTTGTAGGGGATTAAAATTTGTTTTAGTTCTAGGTTCTATTACAGTGTAGACACCACCAAGTGCTCTCAAAAAAATCTCTGCACCACGATCTTTATCAAAAAAGAATATTCTTGGAGAGAATTTCATTGCTTGAGCACATAAGAAATTCATTAAAACAGTCTTACCAGCACCAGTTGGCCCAATTATCATAGTGTGTCCAACATCCCTTACATGAAAATTGAAGAAAAATGGAGTGCCAGATGTCGTGTCAAAAACTGTAACAGCATCTCCCCAGTGGTTATTAAATTTTTTACCAGTAGGATAATTATGTTGAGATGCAAAACCAGCCAAATTAAGACTACTTATTGTACCTTTTCTTACTATATAATCGAAATTACCAGGAATTTGTGCCCACAATGCTGGCTCAAGATTAACTCTCTCACGGATAGGATAAACACCGCAATTAGAAAGCTCTGATTCCACCAACGACAAAGCATTATCCAATGATTTAGGGTTTTTCTCTATGCATAGGATAGTTAAGTGATGTTCGCCAAACGCAATCTTACCACTCATTGCATCATCAAGTGCATGAGAGATTTCTGCTATTTGAGAAATAGCTTTATCTGCAGATTGTATCATCCGATTTTGCTGTATCTGCATTTTTGCAATTGCCATTTGCCTATTTGTAAATTGGAAAGACTGTGTGATGATAAATTCATAGGGAAGTTGTAAAAAAGAATCAAGCATACCTGCAGAAGTATTATTCCCATACTCTTTGATACTAACTATTCCAGCGTATTTACTTTCGTTATGAGTCACAACCTGTATCATCTTACGGCCAAAAAATAACCTATGTACCGGTAAGTATCTTGATATTTCAGTTTTTAGCGGAAGGAGTGTGTTTGTAACAAAACCACAATTTACAATCCTAGATAGAAATTCCATTATTTCACAGAATAGGCCGTTTGGGGTTTCTTTTACTTCAAGGATTTTAGGTGAGTAATTCCTGAGGCTCGTTACCACACGGTTTGTTGTTTCCTCTAAATCTTCATAAGTAGCGCGCATATCGCTTTCCCAAGCATGTTTTGAGGTTACATGTCCGAATTTTTTTAGTAGATGTGATAAAAATTCTACTCCTTTTGTATCTGCTCTACGAATAATTGTAATGTATAAGTCATTAATAAACGACTGCCTTGTTGCATGTTTTTCTCTCCATTTTAGATTTACGTGGTTAGCAAAAAAGTTTGGCAAATTTTGACTTGCAAACTCATCAGAAAAAATGTTTTTTCTACGCCTAATGGTGTGAAAATATAAACTAAATGCCGGGGATGAAATGCTTCTTAGCATCTGATTCCTGATCTTGTTTTGTATTACCAAATCTTCATCATCGGCTGTTTCAAATGCGAAGCCATTTAATTTGATAAACTTCACTAACCAATTTTGCTTTGTTATTAAGGTTGTGCTGTTCCAGTAACAAGAGTACGGTATAAACTCTGCAGCGTGAACCTCCCTGCCCAGAATAGATTTATTCTTTGATTGAATAGCTCTAAATCTTAGCATCGCATAATTTCAAGCAACATCATAAGAATTGGCTCCGTGATAAAAACGATTTAAACACTTGGAGCATTTTCCTAATTTTACCATAAGTAATTCAATAAACAATGGTTCTTTTGCAGAAGCTATATAACCAAGAGCATGTATTCCTGGTAGCATCAAGAGAATTATTCTAAGATCATTTGAATTAATGAAAATTAGCATGCAAGTTAGAACGTTCAATATTGCAAACATATAGCTCACACCAAAAAGCATTGCAGGTCTTGTAAGACCTTTAAATAATTGATCTGTTTGTATATTACCTGTAGACATATCCTTAACCTTCTAATTAATAGCTCTAAAACTAATACTACATCATTAATTAAAAATCCATTGAAATGAGCAGTACTTTAGGTAAGATAAGTAATTTAGCCCTAATGATGATGAGTTGGCCGTTTCAAGAAGCAGAAAAAATATTACAAGAGTTTCCTGACAAAAAAGAGATAATATTTGAGACTGGCTATGGGCCTTCAGGTTTGCCTCATATTGGTACTTTTGGAGAAGTTTTTCGTACTACAGTTGTTGCAAATGCACTAAAGAAAATAGCTCCTAGTATAAAAATTAAAATCATTGCAGTATCCGATGATATGGATGGTTTGCGAAAAATACCAGACAATGTGCCAAATCAGGAAATGCTAAAAGAGTATTTGAACAAGCCACTAACCATAGTACCTGACCCATTTGGCACTCATGAGAGTTATGGTCATCACATGAATTCATTGCTGTGTAAGTTCCTTGATTTATTTAAGTTTGAATACGAGTTTAGAAGTGCTACAGAGTGTTATAAATCTGGTGTTTACGATGAAAAGCTCTTACTTTTGCTAAAAAATTACGATAAAGTGATGGATGTAATGCTTCCATCGTTTCGAGAAGAAAGACGACAGACCTATAGTCCATTCTTGCCAGTATGCCCAAAAACTTCCCAAGTTCTACAAGTTCCAGTAATTGAAAGGAATACAGATAAAGGAACAATCACATACGAAGATGCAAATGGAGAAAAAATAGAAGTTCCGGTGACAAAAGGAAGATGCAAATTGCAATGGAAACCAGATTGGGGAATGAGATGGGCCGCATTTGGAGTTAATTACGAAGCTCATGGAAAAGATTTGACTCCATCTGCTGAGCTTTCAGGTCAAATATGCAAGATACTTGGAGAAAAGCCGCCACTTCTATTTTGCTACGAGCTTTTCCTTGATAAAGAAGGAAAGAAGATATCGAAATCAAAAGGAAATGGTATTTCAATTGAAGAATGGCTTACTTACGCACCGACAGAGAGCTTGGCGTTATACATTTTTCAGAGTCCAAAAAGGGCTAAGCGTTTATATTTCGATGTTATACCAAAGCCAACTGATGAATATTTGGAGTTTGTTAAGCGTTACAATGAGAGTAAAGAAAAGGATGTAAATAGTCCTGTATGGCACATTCACCAAGGTAGAGTTCCAAATATAGAAACTTCAGGCATAAATTTCTCATTGCTTTTAAATCTAGCAGCAGCCTGTAACGCTGAAAATAAAGAGATTCTTTGGGGTTTTATATCCACTTATGCACCGGACGTTACACCAGAAAACAACAAAATGCTCGATAGGCTTTCAGGTTTCGCAGTTAGATATTATCACAACTTTATCAAGCCAACGAAAGCATATAAGGCTCCAAATGGAAAAGAGAAAGAAGCATTACTAGATTTGAAGAATACCTTGCATTCCCTGCCTATTACAGCCACTGCTGAGGAGATTCAATCCCAGATCTTTTCCATCGGAAAAAGGAGCAATTACAGCAATTTACGCGATTGGTTCCAGCTGCTGTATGAGACACTACTTGGCCAAAAAACCGGGCCGAGAATGGGATCTTTTATAAAGCTTTATGGAATAGATAGTACTATCTCTCTTATAGAAAGTGCTATTGAACGTACACTTTAGAATCTATTCCTTCCATTTGAGCTCTCTAGTTTTAAATTAGGTACAAAAGCTACTTGACAAGTTTTGTCAGTTCTGCTATTATAATAGCAAGAGTATTTCTGATTCAAAACTTGTTTTTGATCTCCAGGCTCAATGACAAAATTCAGTAAAAAACTCAGGGTATTTTTCGATGGATTGTATTAAATTATAGCGGCTGCATGTCTTTCTCACTTTTTCTACATTTAGCCAAATCGCGCTTAAACTAAGCGTCAGCAAATTATTATAACGCCAATTTTAAAGTGTTATAGAGTCAAAGCTTGCCACTCGGGGTTTCTTTATCTTTTTTTTATCTGGTAAATTTATTAAATATTTATAGCTAGTGCAATTTATGAATGAGCATTTGTTTTTGCAACAAATGTTGTCATTCCAGCGCGTGATGCACAGCTGTACGAATATTAATTATAGAAAGGAAAAAA
>NZ_JADAKK010000067.1:120-4955 GCF_020278625.1 Wolbachia endosymbiont of Mansonella ozzardi | reverse complement strand
ATAACAATTTCTATCTTGATGTTTTAGACAGTAGATCCTAGTATCAACTGCTGGAGTGACACCACTTTTGCTTCAATATTCACCACGCTTCTGATAGATATAACACTATAGCTCGCACTTTTAAACCTGCTAAAAGTAGAGATAAAACTCTACAGACTACTTTCAAGCAATCGCTGATTGTCTTGTTGATCAACTTTAACATTGCTAAGTGCAGTATTTGCTTTGTACAAATAATAGCACCCTAATGCAAGAAAAACCGACGCAGCTACAGCGAGTGTAGTGCATATTACTAAATAAGGTGTTGCTAAACTTGCCCCAACAGCAGACACCCCAGATAATATGAAAGAAGCAGAGGCATAATTTACCTTACCTTTTACTCCTTGAACATTTACTACTATAGGTTTTCTGTCTTGACTATCCTTCAGCTCTTTATTTCTGCTCTCAAGTTGCTTCTGTAGACCTTTGATTTGACTTTCATTTTCACTTTTAAGTTCTTCTAACTCTTTGACTCGACTTTCTAGCTGTTGGGTTTCACCCTCATTTACATTTTTAAGTTCTTCCAACTCCTGAGCTTTACTCTCTAATTCTTTATTTTTGTTCTTAAGCTCCTCATCTTTTTCATTCAAGGCTTGATTTGTACCATTTAGGTTCTCTTCTAGTTGCTCTTTTCCCTCAGTAAGTGTATTAACTTTAATGATTTTTCTGTCTAACTCTTCCTTGAGTTCTTTATTTTCTTTTTCAAATTCCTGTAGTTTTATATTCAGCTCTTTATTTTCATCTTTCAGCTTTTCATTTTCACTTTTAAGTTCTTCTAGCTCCTGAGCTTTACTCTCTGATTCTTTATTTTTGTTCTCAAGTTTCTTATCTTTTTTATTCAAGCTTTGCTTAGCACTATTTAGATCCTTATCTAGTTGATTCTTTTCTTTAGTAGGTTTAGTTGCTTGATCATTTGGCTCTTTGATTCGATCTTCTAGCTTATTTTTGTCCTGAAGTTGTTCCTCTTGTGAGTTCTCGATATACTGTTCATTTCTACTTACGTGCATTTTATCCTCCCTAGAACTACGGCTTATAGGATTTTCCATTAAATCCCATACTCTACTTAAGATATCACTTTTTTCTCCTTCTGCAAGAATATTTTTTACTGTCTGTTGACTAGCGCCAAAACTCGCAGATTGGCTTTTACTATAACGTAAAGCTGGATTTAATCTAGCAATATCTCTAAGTTTTTTAAACTGAACATCTCCTTCTAGAGATGGTTTTGCAATTCTACTACTTCCACCTGCTGGAATCTGCCTAGGAGAAACTTTAATATGCTGATACATTGTGTAGAAAAAGTCTCCGGATGCTGAACTTTTGTTATGCCCTTTTTATATCTTAGTCCTGCAACATTTTTGTCATTAGATTCATGTGAACTAGGTGAAGCTGGCTCTCGCTGTGGCAATTCTGTTGAAAAGATCCTAACCAAACTGAATTTGTTGCTGCATTAGCGAAATCCTGCACGGCTTTTCTGAACATATTCACCACAGTCTATAAAGACATTATGTATAATGTATGGTATAGATTACTCTAATACAAGCATAATTTTTTCACTGAGACACTCTACATATTACAAAGGGAATTTATATCTTCTCTCCTTTCATACCTTAAAAATAAAATCAACTCTTTATTATAGTGTTCTCTGACTTTAAGTGACCAAAAGCCTACCATCCCTGTTAATAAACATATAGGTATTACTAGAATGGATCTAATCATTACGTCAGTCCCATAAAATGGCTTTCCATCGACAATTTTACCGTTCCAACAAAAATTCATTATATTTGCAATAACGACATGAAAAAAAATAACCAAAACTCATAACTATGGAATTACTTATAGATCCTGCACTTGCTACCGCATCATTTTCCATACAACTTACAACTTTAGCAACCAAAGCAAGTTGGTAAGTGGAAACGAGGCCAATAAAGAATAATACATATGACAGAGGTGCGTTAATATCGAATGTAAAAAGTAACTAGAACACAATTATCATAGCTATAGCACAAGAAATTATTATCTCATAGTGCTTGCTTGGATTCTTTGCTAATATATAAGGAAATAATAGATGTCCAGAGCTAAAGCCTATCAGTATCCACTTTGAGATGCTATATGCAACATGTCTATTTATGGTATACATCTCATGCAAGAGCGATGCAGACCACGCGTCTGCAAAGACTTCTAACGGTTAAACCATAAAACTGCCAAACAAACCTATCAATAAAATGTTTTTATTAAATATAACTTTGCCCAAATTTTTGATGTTTAGTTTTTCGCCTGAGGTACCAACTTTAGGTATAGATATAAAGGTAGTTAAAGCAAGCAATAATCCAAATGTTATGCATGCAGTCAGTACATAATCCCATCCGAATTTATCAAATAAGATATGTAGTGGTTTAGTGGCAAATATACCACCTAAAATGCCAATAATAACCGATATGCTGAACATAATGGCAAATTTTCTCTACGGTAATAGATGCTTATTATTTTAAAGAGTCCGAGTGCTTAAGCAGAAGATCCAATACCAGTTAATTACTCTCCCAACAATAGAATAACTCTAATTGTTAGAACTGACTAAAGGCAAAGCATCCAAAGATATCAGCATAATACAAGCAGGTATGATAATTTTGGAACCAGATCTATCCAGAAGAATACCCACAGGAATATGCGCTAACACATAGCCTACATAGTATAGGCCACAAAATTGTCCTATTTTCTGTTGTTCCTATGTTAAACCTTACCATCAATTCAGGAGCTACAACATTTAGAATTACACACAATATGTATTGATATGCATAAAACATGGATACTAACAACCATATTAAGAAATTTCTCTACAGCACTAGTCTTACTTTAAACTTGGAACATAGGTGTTTTAGTTATGAAGAGCAAGTTTTATAGTAAGAAACTGCAAAAAAATTGTGTAATCTAACCACTACTCTTTGCTTTTTTTTATGGGTCTCATGCTAAACAACACGATCGTATATTAATCTATTTAATAAACATCATGGTAAACAAAAATAACAATTTTAAGTATAAAAATCTTTATATTCTAGGTGACAGTTTATCTGATAATGGTGCACTTTGTGGAATTTTAGAGACATTCTCCTTTGCAAAAAACGTGAAATTTAATGAACCTTTTTATCAAGGAAGGTCTTTTAGCAATGGCCCTGTTGCTGTTGAATACGTAGCAAAACACTTAGATTTAGAAGAGTTTAAACCTGGATGGAGTTGCTCATTTCTTGGTAAATGTCACGAACAACAAGGCCAAAACTATGCAGTTTCATATGCAGCAGCATCTGAAATTTCTGATCCCATTTATTCCTATTTCTTCAACAAATTTCGTTTAGCCAACCAACTAGATGCGGTAATTAAGCATCATCCAGACATAGGTGAAGAAGATTTATTTTTCATCATGATTGGTGGAAATGACATCATGGTTGCTACCGCTTATGACGATACTAAAGGGGAAGAAGTAATAGAACAAGCAGTTAGTGAAATATGTAATGTACTTAAGGCTCTAAACGAGTATGGTGTCAAGCACGTAGTTGTTGCAAATGCGCCAGACATTGGCTCAATACCAGCTTTCAGTAGAAATAAAGAAGCAAAGGAACTAGCTACAAAACTCACAGAGAGCTTCAATGTAAAATTAGCCAATGGCTTGGATAATATGAGGAAAAGTACAGGTCTTGAAATAAAAACATTCGACCTTAATTCTAAAATGAAAAACATGCTCGATAAATACAAGAGCGAAGGTTTAAATTATCAAGATGCATGTGTATCGGATATTGCAGACCAACTTGGGGGACTTAAGGAAAATATAAAAATACTATCAAAACTGGTATTCAAAGGAAAACTTGACGCTCACTATAATCCTGGGTGTGGCAAAGAAACACTAGAAAGTCATTTCTTTTTTGATTATTTCCACTCAACTGCAGAACCTCACTATGAAATTGGTAATGAAGTATACGAGTTAATTAAAAATAATGAATGTGAGTCAACTAACACTGAACGACAAGAAAATATGCTTTTATAATTAGGATCTTATACTAAATCTCATTATTATACCAAATCTCAGTGGTAAGTTGAAAAGTTTTCCTGCGATTAGAGATTTAGCAAATTTATTATGTATCTTGTTTTATTTCCAGGTGACGAAAGTTGGCATAATCCTTATATTTGAGAAATTTACCAAATGAGAAAAAAAGGTAAAAGAAACCCCGAGTGGCAAGTTTTGACTCTATAATACTTTAAATTGGCGTTATAATAATTTGCTGACGCTTAGTTTAAGCGCGACTTGGCTGAACGTAGAAAAAGTGAAAAGGACATTCAGCCGCTATAATTTGATACAACCCACCAAAAAATACCCTGAGTTTTCTACTGAATTTTGTCATTGAACCTGGAGATCAAAAAGACCCTTCCTATTGTAATAGCAGAACTGACAAAGCCTGTCAAGTAGTTTTGTTGCTTCATGACATACCAAAAGCTGGTTTGTCATGTGAGAGCCTATTGCAGCAATGATAAACTCTATTTCTCAGAACCTAAAGTGTTGCAACTGTTGCGCTGTTTGTACAGATTTCATAATTGAATCCGGTGATGCGCTTCTACCTTTCCTTAATTTACGAATATATTGATCATCTTTATTAGTCGAAGTTCCTCCTGCTTTTACTCATTTCATTCTTTAAGTCTTCGTATATCTCTTTTAGCTCTCTATTGTATTCTTTCTCTTTTATGTTGCCACTTTGCAACAGACTTTTAATCTGATATGCATCATATCTAAACAAGATTTGTTTATCTTCATATAT
>NZ_JADAKK010000067.1:0-110 GCF_020278625.1 Wolbachia endosymbiont of Mansonella ozzardi | reverse complement strand
CTCTATAATACTTTAAATTGGCGTTATAATAATTTGCTGACGCTTAGTTTAAGCACGACTTGGCTGAACGTAGAAAAAGTGAAAAGGACATTCAGCCGCTATAATTTGAT
>NZ_JADAKK010000066.1:1821-5078 GCF_020278625.1 Wolbachia endosymbiont of Mansonella ozzardi | reverse complement strand
CCAACTTTGTGTTACATGCGAGAGATTGTCAGGAAAATTTCTATAGCGCTTCAGCCATTCTAGTTTGATTATATCATTTAGCAGGCAATCTGCGTAACAGACGGTGTCATGCCGGTACTTGACACTGGCATCCAGTAATTTTATTAAGTTAGTGAGTATAAAAGTTATGTTAAAGTACGATGTTTTTGATGATTATAAAAAGGCTGGGTCCCAGTGTAGGAGTACTGGCATGACACCTTACCTAGTAGTACAATGTTAATACAGCCGTGTGTCGGTACTTGGATCGACACCCTTGTAGCAGGTTCAAACCACAACGTTCGTACAGTTGCATGCTAACTACTTACATAACACCACTTTTGCTTCAATATTTACCACACCCCTGAATAGATACAATTTCTTAACGTTTATAATTAAAGCAACTTAAGAACACGCAGCGTTATGAAAAACATCAAAAATAATTACCTTTTTCTGCTTACGTGCGAGAAGTTTATTACATCAGCAGCTCTTTACTAAGTCTACTAATGCAGCGATATTTTCAACCGGAGTGTCAGGAAGCACTCCATGTCCGAGATTAAATATGAAAGGTAAACCCCTAAAGCAATCTATTATACGCTTCGCCTCTTCAATTGCTTTAGCTCTGTTATATGCCAAAAGATTAGGATTGAGATTCCCTTGCAGAGGGATTTTCAGGTTTCCTTTTGCCCATTCTATTGGAACGTCATAATCTATACTCACTGCGGATACACCCGTTTGGTCACAGTAATCCTTATAGAAACTTCCGGCAGATCTTGGAAAACCTATTATTGGAAAATTTGGAAATTTATCCTTTATTGCTAAGGTAATCTTTTTTGTCGGTTCAATAACATATTTCTTAAATAGCTCCTTCGGCAACACTCCGGCATTACTGTCAAACAATTGGACAACGTCTGCCCCAAACTCTATTTGCTTAATCAGATAGAAGATTGTTGCATCCGTTATCCGCTTGATTACTTTTTCCAAGCTCGAGGGGGAGAAATTCAACACTTTAGAAAAAGTTTTGCTGCTTCCACCTTCTATGATGTATGAGGCAACTGTCCACGGCCCTCCAGCAAATCCTATGAGAGACTTTTCCTTTGGCAAACAACTCCTTACTCTCTTTATAGCGTTTAGAATTGGCAGGGTCTTAGCTTCAATTTCTTGTGGACTTTCCAGCTCTTTAAAATCTTTCACAGGCTTTATTACTGGACCTACGCCGCGCGTGAAGTTCACATCACAACCCAGAACATCAGCCACTATTAAAATGTCAGAGAAGATTATCGCTGCATCCATGTTAAACCTTGTAACTGGTTGTAGTGTCAGCTCCACTACTAAATCTGTGTTATAACACATCTCCATAAAATCACCCACGTTTTTTACCGCTTTGCGGTACTCAGGAAGAGATCTGCCAGCTTGGCGCATCAGCCAGATTGGTGTCTCTTTACCCTGCCTGCCCTTACTTATAGTTCTTGCTACTATTGTTTCACTGCCTTCTAGTTTAGTTAATCTATCTTCTTTCATATAGTAAAGTGTAACAGTAGTAATAGTTTTATCAACGTTCTGTTATTAACTTAAAATTCTGTGAAAATTCTTATTGCTAGACTTGTGGATAAGCATGTTAGTAACTTTTATATATTGTTGATTTTCCTTAGTAATTTGTGTGTATAAGTGGAATGTTCAGATTGTTAGTAATCTTCCATTATGGAAAGGATCTTCCCATTGTGCGCTGTTGTATAATTATGTGTGCATCAGTGAAAAAGTTGTTGATCAATTGTTAGTATCCGGTATCAACAGATAGTCCACAAATTGGTTTGACATTATTCACATGCTTATTAAACATTTAACAACAGTTTTCTTGGTAAAACTGATCCAAAAATATTTTTACCATTAGTAGGAAACAAGTTGAGTAAAAAAGGAACTTTTATAAAACGAGTAGCATATAAAATTTTTTTGTTTCTTTTCAAAAGGGCTCGTATGCTGAAAGAGTGTGCAACTGAAGCAATAATGAAGGATTTACCAGACCTTAATATATTCAATGGTCTAATAAAATTCCATGACTGCAGTATAACTGATGTGATGACTCCACGTACAGAAATATGTGCAGTGGACATTGAATCGAGTAGGCATGAAGTAATGAAGAAAATAAAAAATATTCACCACACTAAGGTGTTAATTTATAAAAATGATTTTGATAATGTGATAGGTTTTTTCTACGTAAAAGATGTTATCCTAAACGAAGACGAAGGTTTTAGTCTAAGGGAACTTGCACAAAACGTAATATTCGTACCACCCTCGATGAAGACTACCAGCCTTTTCGTTAAGATGAGATCTTCCAGATCGTATTTGGCTGTTGTATTGGATGAATATGGTGGAACTGATGGCTTAATTTCAGTAACTGATCTTGTGGAAGAATTGGTATCAAATATTAACAGCGAAAGTGAACCTTCTGAGTATGCAATTGTAAAGTTATCTCAGAGTAAGTTTGAGATGTCAGCTAGGACTCTGATAAAGGACATAGAGGAAAATCTAAAAATAGAATTACGCAGCCCTGAGGAGGATTATGCCACGCTTGGTGGTTTGATTCTTTCAGTCGCTGGCAAGGTACCTTCTGTAGATGAAGTTGTTAAGTACAAAAATGGTGTGAAATTTGTTGTTAAGAATGCGAATGATAGGTATATTGATAAGGTGATATTAGACTTGAGTGATTACAGAAACTAGATCTCTTGCATAACCTGCTTCTGATTTTTCTTCAAAACTTGTTTATGCTCCTCGAGTGTTCTGCAGTATTCGTCTGCATTTCTCCTGAAAATTCCCTACCATAAATTGGTTATGAAAGAGATCTATTGATATTCCTAGTGAGGAAGTGTTTTGCCTTTAGGTAAAGAGGTCTACAATATTTACATATATAGTGCTGGTACGTGCTTTAGGTAAGTGCGTCTAGCCTAGATCTGAGGTGCTGTGGAAAGTTTCAATTTTCGAGTTAATACTTGTATGTGCTTTTACAAAGTGTAGAATCACTTTAAGTCAAAGTTAAGCCTATTTTCAACAAGTTGTTTTCACAAGTACAGTGTATTTTAGTATTATAGTGCTCTAGTAGTAAGTGGGTCATGTAGATGCTAATATCTTTTGTATTTAAGTTGTCATCTCTTTTCTTGCTTAATTTCTCCACTAATGATTTGCTTAAGGGTTTGTGTTCACTCGAAACTTGCATAGTTAATAAAATTTTGTCTTTCTCCTGGCTT
>NZ_JADAKK010000066.1:1312-1811 GCF_020278625.1 Wolbachia endosymbiont of Mansonella ozzardi | reverse complement strand
GTGTTATTTTTTTTTTAGTAGATAGTTCTCGATATTCAGTTTGGTTCGGTCGAAGCTGCGGTTATCTGCTGAAGAATAGTATGCCTGTTTCATAACTTTATGTTTGTGCATAAAATCATCAGAACTTTCCCTAAGCAATGACAATGCTTCCTTCCACGAGCCAGCTTCGTTCTTGTCGCTTGTCTCAAGCTCTTCTAAGGCAAACATTATCCCATTCATAGAGTTAGCAAAGTCATGAAGTAGTCGTCCTGATAGTAGCTCTGTTATCAACAACACGTTTTTGTTCATTAGACAATTGTAAATGATTTAGGTTACCCTATATTAGTAGACATATAATAGTCAATTGAGAGAAAGTTTCGTTGTACTTTTTGTGCCAGGTTATTAATGTAGTATTAGTAATCGTAGAATTTGTGTAAAGGTTATGAGTACTTATGCTAAATCAGGAGTAGATCTTAAGTTGTATAATAAGCTAATAAAAGAGGTCAACCTTATAGTTGAG
>NZ_JADAKK010000066.1:0-1302 GCF_020278625.1 Wolbachia endosymbiont of Mansonella ozzardi | reverse complement strand
GGGAAGAGATCATTAGCGGAGAAGGTTCATTTTCCGCGCTGTTCGATTTCGCTGAGCTGAGTAAAAAATATGACCATCCAGTACTCGTTTCTTCAACTGATGGGGTGGGTACAAAGCTGTTGATAGCTCAAGAAGTAAACGAGCATGGTACTGTAGGCATAGATCTAGTTGCAATGTGTGTGAATGACTTACTTGCGCAAGGAGCAACACCTTTATTTTTCCTCGATTATTTCGCAACAGGTATTTTAAGTAAAGATGTTCTATTATCTATAGTTCAGGGCATTGCAGAAGGATGTAAACAGGCTAATATGGGATTAGTTGGTGGAGAGACTGCAGAAATGCCTGGAATGTATAGTAATAATCACTATGACCTTGCAGGATTTGTAGTTGGAGTGGTCGATAAAAGTAAGATCCTTCCAAAATGTAACACTATGAAGAAAGGCGACTGTGTAGTTGGATTAGAGTCGAGAGGGATTCACTCGAATGGGTTTTCTTTGGTGCGACATATTTTTAAAGGTTTAGGCATAAGTTATAATGACTTATCTCCGTGGAATAATAAAACCTGGAGTGAGATACTACTCGAACCAACAAAAATATACGCTGATTCTTTATTGCCTATTATGTCAAAGGTAAAAGGTATTGCACACATCACAGGTGGTGGCTTGGTAGACAATGTTCCACGGATTCTTCCAGAAGATTTGTTTGCCGACATAGACATTAGTTCTTGGGAATGGCCAGATATATTTTTGTGGCTGATAAAAGAGGGTAAAGTAGAGAAGAGGGAAATGTTAAAGACATTCAATTGTGGTATTGGTATGGTATTGATTGTAGATCCTGAGAATATGCAAGGTGTAAAAAATTATTTCCAAAAACGTGGAGAAAAAATTGAAATTATAGGAGAGCTTCATGAGAAGTGTAAACCACCGCTTGATAAAGTAGCACTTTAGTTAGACTGACTTTACTGACAGCCTTTCTGCAACTTCTAAATATGCTTCCTTTAGGTTTCCTAAACTTAAACGGAAAACATCTTTATCTAGTTTTTTGTGAGTACTGTTATCCCATAGCCTGCAATTGTCAGGGCTGATCTCGTCAGCTAGAATGATCTTTGTTCTATCACTCATTAGCCTGCCAAATTCTAATTTGAGGTCGACTAAATCTATTCCTACATTTAAAAATAAGTCAATTAGAATTGTATTGATTTTTGATGTTGTAGTTTTAACCTCTTCCATTTCTTCATGAGATAGCCAGCCAAAATATAGCACGTGGTTTTCGTTTATCATTGGATCAGCCAGATTGTCATCT
>NZ_JADAKK010000065.1 GCF_020278625.1 Wolbachia endosymbiont of Mansonella ozzardi | reverse complement strand
TGGTTTATAAAGTTGTAAAACATCAACCTAAGAATGCACTTAACATAAAAGTTGCGATTATTGATAGCGACAAAGTGATCAGTGAGTCTCTTGCTCTACAAAATGTACAACAGCAAATAAAAGAACAAAGTTCTGGACTGCAGCAAGAGTTTGAAAGTGAGATGGAAAAATTCAAGCCTTCAAAAGAGGAGTTTGAATTTCTATTAGAAGAAGCAAAAAAGGAAAGAACAGAGCAATTTGATAAGCGCACTTTAAGTGCTAGAGATAGTTACGCTAAAAAAATATTACACTTAGAAAGAAGTTATAGAGATGCAGTAGATAGTATTTTTAACAAAGTAAAAGAAATTGTTAAAGAAATCGCAGAAAAAAAACAACATAGACTTGGTACTATTTATTTCAAAGAAAAATCGGGTTTTATACTTTATGGATAAGGCTGATTTAGATAAAGTTGACTTATCAGATACAGTGTTAAAAAACATGGACAAAGAAATACCAAAATTCGCTTTGAAAGACGTTAACTAGGCTTACTTTAAGGATATTATGCCGTTTAATATCAGCGATATTATAAAAGTATTACCACACTCTTATCCGTTTCTCTTAGTGGATAGAGTAATAGAATGTGATCCAGGTAGGAGTATAAGGGCAATAAAAAATGTGACTTTCAATGAGCCGTTTTTTATTGGCCACTTTCCCGGACATCCGATAATGCCAGGGGTTTTAATAATTGAATCTCTAGCTCAGACATCTGCAATATGTGTTCTTGGTAAAGAAAGTCAAAGTACAATGGAAAATAAAGTTGTTTACTTCATATCCATTGAAAGTGCAAAATTCAGAAAGCCAGTCACTCCAGGAGACACCCTGGTTCTTCAGTCTAACATTAAAAATGCACGTTTGGGTGCATGCAAGTTTGAGTGTGTTGCGCATGTAGACGAAGAGAAGGTTGCAGAAGCAACAATTTTAGCCATGTTGAAAAACAAATAAAATTTTCATCTGTCAAAAGCAATGTATGCGTTGTATAATATAGCAATGCAGTTAAATTTTAACATCTCATTTCCCGATCTATATATTCGCGATGGATTAATAAAGCTAGATGAGACATTTTTAGATTACGTCAAATCATACGATAAAAGTTTATTTTGTTCCTTGATTAAAGCAAGAGAAAACGCTTTAGTGCCATCCCAATGTCAAGCATTGGAATCTAAAACACAACCAATGTCAGCCCATCAAATGGCAGATAGCCAGTTGATTATAAACCTTTCGTATTTACTTGATGAATTTATCGCCAAACTTTTCAGTGTTGAAGAGGAAGTAGGGGAGCTAAAGAAGAAGCACAATGACTTTACTGTAATATATAAATGCAAAAGGTTATTTATTCAACGCTATGCGTTAAATAAATACATTGACATAGCAAACATAGACATTAATTGTGTTATTAGCAGATTAAGTCATTTTCTTACTTTGCCAACAACAGAAAAAAGTTTTGCCGAGCAAGCGATGTGTTGGTTTGAGGATAAAGAGCATCACAAAGAGGAAATAAAACTTGCAGCACAGTATGCAGCGTGGAAGGTGAAAAATGAACAGAGTATACTTTTTAGTACTCATAAAAAAATCAATTATAAAAATCTCGTATCATTCTCTAAAAAAGAGGTAGACGAAGTTGAAGTTCTGCATTCAAATAAAGTAAAAAGACGATATGGTTTTGACCTAACAAGTGAAAAGGTGAGTTTGGATAAAGCATTAGATAATGCTCACTACTGCATATTTTGTCATAAGCAAAATAAGGACAGCTGCTCAAAGGGGTTGCAGCCATCTGTTACCCGAGTGGCTGATACTGGGATCCAGAAAGAATACGCAGGTTTTAGTGCCACATTCTGTCAACCAAGTGAGATTTTTAAAAAATCTCCACTTAAAGTTGAACTACACGGCTGCCCACTAGAGCAAAAAATATCAGAAATGAATTTGGTAAAAAGTGAAGGATACAGTATAGCCAGCCTTGCAATTGTGATGATAGATAATCCATTATGTGCAGCTACTGGATACAGAATATGCAATGATTGCATGAATTCGTGTATATATCAAAAACAAGAGCCTGTGAGTGTGCCAATGGTCGAAACAAGAGTTTTGGATGACGTGCTCAGTTTGCCATATGGATTTGAAATATATTCTCTGCTTAGTCGTTGGAATCCTTTAAATTTTCATCGTCCGTTCCCGAAAGAAAACACTGGAAAAAATGTCCTGGTTGTAGGCCTTGGTCCTGCTGGTTTTAGTTTAGCTCATCATTTGTTGAATGACGGACATAATGTTATCGCCATTGACGGACTAAAGATAGAACCTCTGATTGATAATTTTCAGCCGATAAGAGATTTTAAGCATGAAAAATTGAGTAAACGCACAGCCGGTGGATTTGGTGGAGTAGCAGAATACGGCATTACTTCTCGGTGGGACAAGAATTACTTAAAGATTATTAGATTATTACTGGAAAGACGCAAAAATTTTGCATTTTATGGGGGCATTCGCTTTGGTGGCACAATAACTGTTAGTGATGCGTTCAATTTAGGTTTCGATCACATAGCCCTAGCGCTTGGCTCTGGTAAGCCACAAATAATCAAGATAAAAAATATGTTAGCTTGTGGAGTGCGCATGGCATCTGATTTTCTAATGTCATTACAACTCAGTGGTGCTCTTAAATCTGATTCTATAGTAAATCTGCAAATTCGCATGCCAATAGTTGTTATAGGTGCGGGACTCACTGCAATTGATACTGCCACTGAAGCCTTAGCGTATTATCCGATTCAAGTAGAAAAATTTTTCCTTCGTTACGAAATATTGGTTAGTAAATATGGAAAAGACTGCGTTGAAAAAGATTGGACAGAAGAAGAACGTGAAATTGCGAGTGAGTTTATATTGCACGCACAGTTGATCCAAAAAGAGAAAGAATTAGCGAAAAAAGAGAACAGAGAAGCAAAAATATTGGAGTTAGTACAGGATTTAGGGGGAGTGAAAGTTGTATATAGAAAAGAGCTAAAAAGTTCACCAAGTTATCGACTAAACAGTGGGGAGGTGCAAAACGCACTGTCAGAAGGGATTTACTTTATCGAAAATCTAGAACCAGTTGAAATTGTGACGGATAAGTATAACCATACTGAATCGATAAAACTGATAGACACAAAATCAGGCGAAATCAAGTGTATAAAAGCACGTTCTGTTCTTATAGCAGTGGGTACTGAGCCAAATACAGTCATTGCAACGGAAGATAGAAAGCATTTTAAATTAAGCAATGGATATTTCGCTCACCTGAGCTCATCAGGGGAAGAAGTAGATCCAATATTCTCTCCTAAGATGCAAAATAAAGATAGAATATTAGTGTATAAGCAAGACAGTAAAGCAATTAGCTTCTTCGGTGATCTTCATCCCTCATATAGTGGTAGTGTTGTAAAAGCTATGGCAAGTGCTAAAAATGGCTACCCTATCATTTCCCGGCTTTTGAAGGGCGTTAATGCTACCCTAACTCAGGTTCCAGCGTCACACTCACAACTGTATAAGTGTTGTAATATAAGAGTAACTTTCACCAAAATGGATGTCATCCAAGCAGCCAGACACTGGGATCCAGAAAACTTAATTTCAAATGAGTACACTAGATGGCTGTATAATGAAAATTGGATTCCAGTGTCAGCTACTTGGATGACACCATGCCACCAGACTGAATCTTTTCCTGCTACCTCAATACTTTCTTATGTCATCCAAGTAGCTGACACTGGAATCCAGAAAAAGAATGCTTGGTCAAGCCTTGAACACCTGGCAAGTGAGGAATTCTTCAATAAGATCAAAGAACAGTTCACTGCAAAAGTCATAAAAGTTCAATATTTAACCGACAAAGTAGTAGAAATAGTGATCAAATCACCACTTGCTGCAAAAAATTTCAAGCCCGGGCAATTCTTTAGATTGCAAAGTTTTGAAACTAACAGCAGAAAAGCCACAAGCCTTGCTATGGAAGGTATAGCTGTAACTGGCACTGAAGTAGACAAAAAAAAAGGAATTATTTCCACCATTGTGCTTGAAACAGGTGGTTCCACTAATTTGTGTAAGTACTTCAAAGAAGGTGAACAAATAGTTCTTATGGGTCCAACTGGGCGACCTACTGAGACTTGTTAGGTCTATCTTGTACCAAATTCTAATAGTAATAGGATAAATTGAAGATACCATATTGTTTTTTAACATAGTTAACATCTTGACTTTATCTGGTTAATACCCCAAATTGTAAGAAACAGAAAGTTCTATGGCAACAAGTCTACTACAAGGCAAAAAGGGATTAATAACTGGAATAACAAACAAGAGGTCGATAGCGTATGGCATAGCAAAAACTCTCTCAGAGCACGGAGCAGAATTTGCAATTACTTATCAGAATGAAATGGTAAGGGAAAGGTTGTCATCGATAGCAGCTGAGCTAAATGTAGAGTTAATACTAAATTGTGATGTTGTAAATGAAGAAACCATAGATGAAGTTTTTAAGATAATAGAAAAAAAATGGAACACTCTTGATTTTTTGGTACACGCAATCGCGTTCTCTGACAAGAATGAACTCGATAGTAAATATGTTAACACATCACTGAGCAACTTCCTCAACGCAATGCATATATCATGCTATTCTTTTACTGCTCTAGCGCAAAGAGCTGAAAAGATAATGCCAAACGGCGGTAGTTTACTTACTTTATCTTACTATGGCGCTGAAAAAGTTATGCCAAACTATAATGTTATGGGCCTATGTAAAGCAGCGCTCGAAGCAAGTGTAAGATATATAGCATGCGACCTTGGGCCACAAAACATTAGAGTGAATACCATTTCTGCTGGTCCAATTAGAACTTTAGCATCTTCTGGAATAAGCAATTTTCACTTCATATCAGAATGGAACAGAAATAATTCTCCACTAAGGCGCAACACTACAATAGAAGACGTTGGGAAAGCAGCGCTCTATTTGTTGAGTGACTTAAGTAGCGGTACCACTGGGGAAGTTTTACATGTTGATTCAGGGTATAACGTAGTAGGGATGAAAGCAATTGATCCGAATATGGTTCAAGGTTAAGTGTGAGAAAAAAGCCTTTCTAAAACTGGGAATATGATTTATAGTCGGTAATGCAGTGTTTAAATACTTTGTGCTCAAGAAATTAGCTTGGTATTGGTCCTTTATAGAGTTAATTAAAGGGTTTATTATTACACTTAGGTATGCGTTTAAACCAAAGGTGACGCTTAGGTACCCCATGGAAAAGGGACCTTTAAGTCCAAGATTTCGCGGTGAGCATGCGTTGCGTAGATACTCAAACGGTGAAGAACGATGCATAGCTTGTAAATTATGCGAAGTTATCTGCCCTGCCCAAGCGATAGTTATTGAAGCAGAAGAAAGAGAAGATGGTAGTCGTCGCACTACGCGTTATGATATTGACATGACGAAGTGCATATATTGCGGGCTCTGCCAGGAGGCATGTCCAGTCGATGCAATTGTTGAGGGTCCTAATTTTGAGTTTGCAACAGAAACGAGGGAGGAGCTAATGTATAACAAAGAAAAGTTACTGTGTAATGGTGACGCTTGGGAAGAAGCAATTGCACTCAGATTGAAAAAGAATAGACCGTATTACTAATGTTAAGAGTTTACAATATTAAACCTCTGTCATTTCTGTGTCTTTTCGTGTTATCCAAGTAGCATAACACACAGCTGCATGAACATTGTGATTTGAGCCTATCGGGAGGATGTTACCCAAGTAGCCCCATTTCTTGTTATCCCAGCAGTTGATACTAGGATCTACTGTCTAAAACATCAAGAT
>NZ_JADAKK010000064.1 GCF_020278625.1 Wolbachia endosymbiont of Mansonella ozzardi | reverse complement strand
AAAAAACGCCAATACTGAAAACTGAAAATAGATACTAACCAGGAGTTTCTTTTGCCTTTTTTACTTAGTAAAATTTTTAAATATTTATAGCTAGTTGCAATTTATGAACTGGGTAGGAAAGTATCATTCCAGCACGTGATACACGCCTGTACGAACACCGTGATTTGAGCCTGACAGGAGGACATCGAGTACTCCTTCTCCTATCATCCAAGTAGCTTTTTCCTTTTATTCCAGTGCTTCCTTTTTTTGTCATCCAAGTAGCTGGCACTGGAATCAAGTTTTCTATAAAAACAGTGAATTTTAACATAACTTTTATGCTCACCTACTTGATAAAATTTCTGGACGCCAGTGCCTGGGTGCTGGCATGACACCCTTCCTGGTAGAGATTAATCTTAAATTACAATGTTAGTACAGCTGCAGGTTAAACTGATGCACTATTGATTTCTTGAGAATTGTCCTTGACATTTGACCCAACAACCTTTTTAGTAATAATTTCAGCAAATTCAGGAGAAGGTTCTTTTGTTTTTGCAAAAAATGCAGCCTGTACAGCATTTTTAACGAAAAAAACATGCGGCAGGTGCAAATATCGTCGTCGGTATATAACGCCAAGGAGAAGCCATACTAAACAAGGTTGCAAGAAGCTACTATCAAGCAACAGCAAGTTAGTATTGTCTGACCACGTAGATAGCATCTATCAACACCACCATACTCAGCCATCAACTTTTTAACTTTGTCATTGCTGCCATATGGTAAAACAAGCGTCTTAATGCAATTTATTATCCCACTATTAGCGAAATATGAAGTACGTTCTATTAATCTCATGTGGTAATCCTTTTCATTAGGATTTGCACCATATTTTAGGAGTAGCTCCACGGTTCTTTCCTTGTCATGTCCGTGTTTATGAAATTGCGCTGCTGTAAGTAGTGCATTATTGACACTTTCGCTCTCTTTACCAGCACTATGCTTCAAAAGCAGTTCTACAATTTTATAATGCCCCCTAGAAGACGCTTTACTTAATGAAGTATTACCATACTCATCTTGTATATTAAGATCAGCCTTGTATTCCAAAAGCATTTTGACAGTTTCACAATACCCTTCACTAGAAGCCACAATTAATGGAGTGTTACCACTCTTGTTTTTTATATTAGGGTTAGCACCATATTTTACAGTAACTCCAAAATTCTACTGTCTTCGAGAATTCCGATAAAATACAATGGCGTTTCGTCATAAAATACTTTTATGTTAGGATTAGCGCCATTTGTTAAAAGTAGGTTCAAAAGACCAAAATCCCCTGAATTTCTAGCGTCAGATAAAGCAATCGTCAATAGCAAGTAATTTTCGAGATGCATTTCATTAATGAAATCACCAAATCCTCCACCCTGACTGCTTTTGAATTTGGAAAAAAGCTTTTTAAGAAACGCCATATCTCGATTGAAGAGAGCCTTATATAAGTAAAACTTCAAATCTTCAGGAGATCTAATTTCATCCAAATTTTTGTTGGTTAAATTTGTAACCTCTTTTGTATCTTTCCCAATAAAAAATTTATATGCAGCATCTAACTCTTTAAATTTTTCCTCATTTTGCTTTTGCATATCCTTACTTGCATCTGAATGTTTATCAGGATGATATTTTATGGCTAATTTTCTATATGCTTTTCTAATTTCATATTCATCATTAGGATTAGCACCTTTGCTAAAACCTAGTATTTTTAAAGCTTCTTCTCTGTTCATAATAACCATCCCTCATTAATAGCGAATTATATTTGAGCTTGAGCGTAATACAAAATTTTAAAAAGTCAAACTTTTTATGTTAAAATGCACTTATTCACAATCTCATGTGATATGGCTAATGCGACGCTAATGAATAGCTAGGCTGAAAAAAAAGCGAAAGAAGCCCTAGCCATTGTCTATTCTCAGTATTAGCGTTTTTATGTCTTAAATGCTGCAATTTAGCTACTTTTAAACGCAACTAGTCTAAGCTATAATATTTAAGAAATTTGCCAGGCAGAAAAAAAGACAATAAAACCCTGAGTTAGCTAGTTATTCCACCCTCCATTTTAAAATCCGGTGTTGGGTAATGTTCTAAACGACTTATGAGCGCTTTTCAGCTTGTATAGGCAAAAACCCAAAGTTTTAAAAGACATGCAGTGCACATAGTGCGAAAAATTAAACAATAATACGCCAAATACAGGTTTTCCTGTCATTTTAATCTGAACAGACTAAGAAGTTAGACAAGTGGCTTTATTACTATGACAAGGGTGACGGCTAAGGTTGTCAAGTAGTTTTTTTGTTTCTGTTGGATGACGTACGTTGCCAAAACTGATTTGTTATGCGAGAGATCTAGTGAAAGTCGGCACGATGCCTCTTGATATCTGGTGAGTCTACGAATAATCTGGAATAGTTTTGTATCAACTTAAGAAGTTATTATAACGTTCGTTCGATTACTTAATAGAGAATTAGATGATTTGCATTTATTAAAACATCAGTTTTACCAATCATGAAATGAAGAAAATTTGAATCTTGAAGCTCTTCGAATTTACGCTAAGGAATATTATTATCATGTTGGCTCATTTCCTCGTTAATATTAGTGGTATATATTCTTTAATGTCCAAATCTGAGAATGCGACAAGTTTTGCTTGGTAATTTAATAGAAGAGCAAGGTGATGAGAACCATCCAGAGTTATGGCAACATTTTGCTGAAGGGCTTGGTGTCTCACGTTCCAATCTTCATGAAGATGCGCAAATTTAAGGGAGACACAAGAGTTGGTGGTGGTTACTCTGATATTGTACGATTAGACTTTGCTTCTGGCTTGGGTGCTCTTTATGCTTATGAGCGTCAAACCCCCGAGGTTTCTAAGCCTAAAGTTGATGGCCTAAAAAAACACTATTCAATAGATAATGAGCGTTCCCTCCAATTTTTTACCGTTCACATGGATGCTGATGAATGGCATTCTGAGGAGTGTGCAAACCTTATTGCAAATTTAAGTGAAGAAGAACAAGGGAAAGTTATGCAAGGTGCTAAAAAAGGAGCAAAACTTTTATGGGGTTTTCTTGATGGAATGATGAACGCATGTGCACATTGCTGAGAGGTTTTTATCAATAAAGGGAAAAACTTCTTTTGAGCAATTTTGGTGAACTTCAGAAACATGTGGATTTTTGTAAGCTGGGGAAGTATAAGGATGAAACTAAGTACAAAACTGTTATGTACCCTCCTTATCCAAGATTTACAGCTTTGGGTTCATTTAGGCTGTAGTGCAGAAGACAAGTTTCATTCCCAATTAGTGAATATTAATGTTGATTTTACCTTTAAGTTTCCCTCTGTAGGATTTATAAATGACCGGCTTAAGGATACTATCTATCTGCTATCTGGAAGCAGCGCAGAGTATACAACCGCTTGCTCAAAGCAGCAATTTAATTTAATTGAATATTTCACTTGCGATGTATACATAATTATTAGCAAACCTTTGATGTAGAAAAGGCATACTGTTTCTTCTATTAAGAGTAACTATTCACAAAGTTGCACCACCTGTTCCTAATATACATGTGGGTGTCCTCTTTACCTATTGCAATGCACTGCAAGAGCAGGAAGATAACTAATGATTTATATTTCTATTGGCTCAAATATAGGAAATCGCCTTTCTAATTCACAAAAGGCTGCTCAGTTATTAAAGGAGCGCTATTTTAAAGATCTAAAATCTTTGATTGTCTTAGAAAATAAAGCTATTTTACCAAATGGTGTTCCAACTGAGTGGGACAAGCCATTTCTTAATATGGTTGTGTATGGAAGTTGTCTTGCTTCCCCTGAAAAGCTATTAAAAGGGCTAAAATAAATCGAATGTGACATTAGCCGCCCACAGAATTCATGAAAAGTGGGCACCTTGTATTATCAACTTGGATATTTTATTGTGGGATGATCTGATATTTGTACACACTACCTTAAGATTCCTCACCCAGAATTGTTGAACAGACCATTTTTTTTCACTTGATGGCAATACTCAACCCCATGGTGATATCCAACAACCAACAAAACGTTTGGTACTGTTGCTCACAACACTCCTAGCGTTCAAGGCTGCTTTTTAAAGAGTTTTACGCTTTCACCAAAGCTTGTCGGGATTGTTAACATTTAACATTACTCCTGATTCATTTTCGTATGGTGGTCTTTATTATGATGTAGACCAAGCAACTAAGCAGGCATTGCAACTGGTATCAGATGGTGCAAGCGTAGTTGATCTTGGTGCTCAATCAACAAGGCCTAGATCTTCGATGCGGATTCCAGAGGAAGAATATGCACGTTTGAAACCAGTACTTGATAATCTTAGTCATTATATGAAAGCTAATGATATTAAAGTTAGTATTGATAATTTCTGGCCGGATGTTATTCTGAATGTTTTAGAGCACTATAATATTGCTTAGGTAAACAATATTAAAGAGTCTGGATGATAATACCTTAAAAGCAATTGCTAGCAGTGAGTGTAGCATAGTTATTATGCATTCACTCTATATCACCACATAAGGACAACATTATTCCAGGCAACACTGACCTAATCAATACCACAAATCACTGGCCAGAGAAAAGTATTGATAGATTACTAGCTCTAGGCTTTGACAAAAGCTCGATAATTATTGCTCCTAGTATTGGCTTTGGAAAGCCTCTATATCAGAATATCTGGACTTTGCGCAATATAGAAGCATTGCAAAGTTTTGGCTGCAAGGTTCTAGTGGGTTACCTAGAAAGTCATTCATTTCTTCTTTTTCTTCAGAACTTGTCTTTAACCGAGATTTGGAAACAATTTCTACGTCACCTGTATTACACAATAAGGTCGATTTCCTTCGAATGCATAATGTGCGCGATCACATGAGATTTTTTATAGCCCAAGCTGCTTTACAGGGATGATGATTATCGGAATTATGGCTATTGATCTAAGCTGGATAATTGGAATAAATAATGGATTGCTCTGATACTACCCAAGTGAGCTGGAGCATTTTCTCCAAGTAAATGACAAACAAGTTACTGTTATGGGAAGAAAGACATTTGAAGCAATACCTCAAAACATATTGAAGGATCGTGTTCCTGTTGTTTTTTCTCGTAATAAACTAATTTCGTGTTTTAATAGAAGTGTAAAATGTGCTATTGTTTTTTCTATGCAAGAGTTTTTATCAATTCAAAATGGTTAGAATTACTCCAAAATCTTCATGGTTGGTGGAGCGCAAATAGCGCACCTTTTTTAGAGCATAATCTAATCTCAGAATTTATCATAACAGAAATTCATAAACCTTATAAAGGTGATATATATTTCAACTTAACACTCCTTGATGGGTAGGATAAAACCATTCTTATCAAAGCAAAAGATTATGCTATATGCAGGCTGACACGTTAATATGCAAGTTGAAGCAATTTGCACCCACCGCGTTGAATGGCGGTGAAATGTTAGAAAAAATTCTTGATCGCTATATTTCAAAATTGTTAAGGAAGGAATTTGTACTTGCTATCACATCAAAAATCATTCCCATTTGCCAAAAGCAAGTAGTTAACAAAACTGCCTATTCTAAAGAAGAGCTGATTAAAAAAGAGGCTGATGCGATTGTTGATACAGATTGCAATCTTTGCTGTATCTATTTGACAATTAAAGGTAATACCTTAATTCCATCTACCGGTATTGATGAATCAGATGGTGATGAGGTGTATATTCTATATCCAAAAGATGTTTATAAAGCAGCTATATCAGTATGGAACTACCTAAGGATAAAACATTGCATAAAGCATCTTGGCACTTTGATTAAAGATAGCAATATAACACCTATGCGCCTTGGGGTTACGGGAATCGCTCTTGTTTGGTGTGGGTTTGAGCCGCTTTATTCCTATATAGGCAAGCCAGATCTTTATAGTAAGTCACTCCAGGTAACACAAATCAATCTTCTTGATGCGCTGGCAGCATCTTCTGTTTTAGTCATGGAAGAACAAATGCCAATGGCAATCATTAGAAATGCACCAAAGACCCGCTTTCTTACT
>NZ_JADAKK010000063.1 GCF_020278625.1 Wolbachia endosymbiont of Mansonella ozzardi | reverse complement strand
ATCTTTAAGTAGTTTTTTTCGTTTCTACTAGGTAGCTTTTCCACTGTTGTCCGCTTAGACGACAGCAGATCACCTCTTCACAAAGTTTTATCAGTAATGCTCATATCAATTATGCTCCAATCACTGAAAGCAAAATCGGTTGTGTTTTGCAAGTGGGTTAAATAATCCCATGCGCTATTAGGATTATCTTCAGGCAACTTTACTGTGGAGACGTTATCAAGTATGATGTTCCATCTTCTATTTCTTACATAAACACAAGAAGAAATGTAATCACTCAATTGAGTTTTGCTTTTTAGTATGTCTTTAATAAATTTTAGGTTCGATAACGAGTTTTGTCCTGTGATTACAACAAGATTATTTATCGGATGGTTATTTGTAATTACTTTACCCTCGGAATCGATTACTGAAGTCCTGTTACCATCTTTCCAGAGAGCAAACGGTTTATGTTCATCTATGTTAATATGTAAGGTGTTGGGCAAAGTTCTATAAATTCTTACGTGTTTTGTACATTTGCTTACGTGCTGTATGCTATCAGCAAGTCTTGAAAGTGATACATATATAATTGGTTGCGTTTTATCTACCAAACTTAGAATGTCCTTTTCGTTTGTGAATTTATTGCCAGTTACAACTACTTCATCGATTGAAAATCCACTGCTGAGTAACAAACCAGATAAGCGATCATTATACCAAGTGAGGTAATAACTAAATCTGCTTGTGATTTTACCAAATGAGCTATAGAGTACTAGCGTAAGAAAGAGTGCTATTATAATAACCAAAGCACACTTACGTAAAAAACTTCTTTGGCCTCTAGTAACATTGCTCAGCATTCATTTGGTCTCTAATATTTTTATGTTGAAAACTATCTTCAACGATAATTTTAACTAATTCATTAAAATCAATTCCTTTCGTCAATTTTGCAATTTCTGGCACTAACGATAACTTAGTAAAGCCGGGATGTGTATTGATCTCAAGCATTTTTAGGGTGTTATCCTTAGGGTTATAACGAAAATCTGAACGAGAGATAGTTCTACATCCCAAAAATCGATGAACTTTCAATGCATATTCCAAGGTTATTTTATATATATCGTCAGGAATTTCAGTAGGAAATATATGCTCTGCAAGCCCATCTGTATATTTTGCCTCATAATCATAGAATTTATTTTTCGGCCTTATTTCCATAGTGCCAATTGCCTCATCTAGCAATACAGCAGTTTGTAACTCTATACCAGGTATATACTCTTCTATGATCATCAAGTTTCTTGAATAGTCTTTTGTCACCCCAGTGCTTGACACTGGCATCCATTTTTCTTTTTCCTGAATCCCAGCGTTACGCGCTGGAATGACGCAAAACGTGCTTTTTAATTTTAAGTAATCATCATACGAGAAAATTATGTGTACTCCGATGCTTGAGCCTTCATTGGTCGGTTTTAAGACGTATGGACAATCAATTTTAATGTTGTTTTTTAGTACATCTTCTCGACTAATTATGTAACCTTTTGGGATGTCAATACCAAGCGACTGGAATATATGTTTGGACATTGCTTTATCCATAGCAATAGCCGAAGCCATAACTCCTGAGTGTGTGTACTTTATACCTAAAATTTCCAATAAACCCTGAACACAGCCATCTTCACCACAAGGTCCATGCAGAGCAACAAAAGCGAGATCAGGATCAATTTTTTTAAGCTTCTCAACAATGTCGTTGTCAACATCTATTTCTATTGTATTATATGAAAGGTTGTTGAGCGCCTTTTTTACCGCTTTTCCGCTCATCAGTGATATTTCCCTTTCACGAGAGAATCCACCACTCAAAATTGCTATAGTTGGAACCATGAGCACTCTATTGTTTTACTATATAGCATACATAAAAGATGCTCTTACCTTCAATAGAAACCTACTGCCATAGCTAAAGTAATTTAGATTTAACGATGATGTGACAAACCTCCGTTCTACTGCATTTTAACGGATTAGCATCAGCTTAGTATCTAATAACATTAAAAACATAAACAAGGACAATCACAGTCAGCAACCAAAAACAACAACCGTGAGGATTTCTTTTTCCTTCAGTAGCGTTATTCTAGATTTTCACCAAAATAAGCTGCTTTGTCTTTTTTTTCTTTATACTCTTCTGCTTCATCCAGAGTTTGTTTTTTAGCTGTGATGTTTGGCCACTTTTGCGAGTACTCTACATTTATGTTGTAAAATGATTTGAGAGTTTTTTGTTCATTGCTCAGTAACTCTGCATCTAATTCTAAAATGTCCTTTACAGAATCGTCAGTTACAATTGCATCTACTGGACATTCAGGTATGCATACTCCGCAATCAATACATTCATCTGGATTAATCACGAGCATATTTTTGCCTTCATAGAAGCAGTCAACAGGACACACTTCTACACAATCTGTATATTTACATTTTATGCATTTATCTGTAACAAAATGCGTCATAAAACACTGTATATTTATATTATCTTGGGTACACTAAGTTAACAAGAAATTCAAGCCATTTATGCAGGTAAGTAAATTGAGCAATGAAGAGTTAGAGATATGGTTGAGCCTAGCTAGAGCTTTATTACCAACAAAGTTTTTTAGTGTGATAAGAGCGTGTGGGTCACTGGATGAAGCGTTAAAATATCTCGATGGGCTCACAAAATAAAAAGGTATATAGCATTCAAGATGCACGAAAAGAGATCAGTAATGCAAAGGAAATTGGAGCTGAAATCATACCTGAATGTGATCTAGATTACTCTGACATTTTAAGAAGTATACCGGGTTGTCTTTCCGTAATAACTGCACTTGGTGATATGTCGTTATTAAGTCGTGAAATAATTGCAATAACCGGTGGGTGCAACTCTTCAGTCAGTGGAAGAAATTTTGCCAGTAAGCTGGCACTTGATTTGAGTGAAGAGAAGTTCATTGTTATTTCTGGGATTGCAAGGGGGGTTGACACCGCAGCGAATAGTGTAATATACAAAAGTCATCCTACCATTGCTGTTATAGCGAGTGGAATTGATGTAGCGCACCCAAGAGAAGATTCTGATCTATTACAAGAAAATCACTGAAGGATGGTGAGCTAGTAATTACTGAGTTTCCATTTGCAACTAAACCAAAGCTTCAGTATTTTTCTCAAAGGAATCGAATTATATCTGGTTTATCATTAGGTGTGACAATGGTTGAAACATCGAAAAGTTCCGGTTCTTTAATAACAGCGAATTTTGCTTTGGATCAAGGAAGAGAGGTATTTGTAGTTTCTGCTTTCCCTTTGGATTTGCGCTCTAGTGGTAGTAATTATTTAATTAAGAACGGTGCTAAACTTATCGAATCCGCTGACGATATAATAGAGAGTATTAGGTTCAGTTTACCTCCTAGGCAAAAGAGCCTATTTGATGTTGAGCACGTTAACCAGGAAAATGTAAAACAGGAAAAATTGCAACAAGCAAAGTTCCTCATGGTGAGTCATATCAACTCTGTACCATGAGCTATCTTAGTAAGTAAACTGTTCACAAATCTGGCTTTAATGGCTATTTTAGAACTGGAGCTGGAAAGTAAAATAGAGCGATTACCAGGGAATAAAGTGTCAATAACTTTCTGATTGCTCTAGCTACAAAACTTCGCTTTCTTCTATACAGTGAGCCAAGTCAAGAAAGGTGAATCTGTCTCTTGTTGCAAATGCAAGGCTGACCACTTTGTAGTATTGCTCTTTATTCCAACCTAGATGCTCTGGTAAGTGTGGAATTGACAAATCTTCAAATATTTTCTGTAGGTGTCTTGCAGGTAACAAATTTTGCTTAATTAAGCTGGAAATATTACTCCATTCTTTATGAATGATTCCTCCAATTTTTTGCTGCAGAATTTTTTTCTGCTCTAGAATTTTTGTAAATTTGGTATTACCAAAGCACTCAGTTACACGCTTTACATCTAAAGTGGTTGGTTTTATGGTAGGATCTTGTGTTGATAATATCTTTTCCTGCAAATTAGCCATGGTGAGCGTTGTAACAGCAATTTTTTCGCCATGTAGTGAAGAATAATCTTTTGTTACCATTTCCATTGCATGAGCTATCATATGCTCTCCTTGGCTTGCAGAATGGCTGCTTTTCGATATTACCATTCCAAGTCCTGAGATTAGTAAGGCTTCCATAAGTAATAAGACCACTTTTTTACTTCTTTTTGCAAGCGCTAGGTGCTCTCTGAGCAAA
Organism: Wolbachia endosymbiont of Mansonella ozzardi; assembly: GCF_020278625.1. Taxonomy (GTDB): domain Bacteria; phylum Pseudomonadota; class Alphaproteobacteria; order Rickettsiales; family Anaplasmataceae; genus Wolbachia. The sequence continues at coordinate 2,054 of NZ_JADAKK010000063.1, read as the reverse complement.
ATTTCCTCCAGATCGCGAACAAGTGCGAAAGGTAGTTCGTTATATTCTGTGCCAAGTAGAAGATGAGATAGTAGCCAATCGGCTTTTACTGTTGAACGACAGATAAAATCTGCAAATCCGCTTAATGTAAGACGCAGTGGTGCGTCGGCGATTATATCGATATCAATGTATACTGCCTTGGGGAGATGTGTTGCGAACGATTTTTTATGCCCATCTACTAATATTGAAGCGTTTGCAGAAGTATAGCCGTTCATAGAAGCTGCTGTTGGGAGTGATATGTAATCTTTTTTCTCGAGGTAACTTGCATACTTACAAATATCATTAACGGTACCGCTACCAAGTGCAACTATTAAGTCGCTATCTTTTGCCTTGTTTCTAACTAGATTGACGATTTCGAGAGAAGCAACACTTTCCGGTCTATCTGGTGTCATCCAAGTAGCGCAACACTGGAATCCATCATAGATTCCAGTGTCATGGGCTAGAATAACAAGTGAAGCTGGAATAATTAAGTGAGAAATTTTATTAAGTGCGTTTTTATTCAAAAGCTCTGCCGTATTCTTGTCTGCAACTAAGAAAATATTATTTCCGTGTTGTGTGCATATTTCATAGATATTGTCAGCGAGGTGATGATCTACTATCACTTCCCTTATAAGAGTTTGCTTGGCTTGGTGTAATATTTGTTTTAAATAGTGCATAAGATGTCTACAATATAGTAATATCAGTATTTCAAGATTGATATGAAGATTGACCCTGTAGAACTAACTAAGAAATTGATTTCTTTTAAGAGTATAACACCGAGTGACGATGGAGCAATAGAGCATATAGCAGCAATTCTCAAGAAAAGTGGTTTTGACTGCAGGATTTTAGAGTTTGGTAATAGTGAAACTAGAGTTAAAAATCTTTATGCAAAATACATAAATGGGGCACCGAACTTATGTTTTGCTGGTCATATTGATGTTGTACCACCAGGTCAATTGAAGGATTGGCAGTCTGATCCGTTTAAGCCAGAAGTTAGGGACGGAATGTTGTATGGAAGAGGAACAGCTGACATGAAAAGCGGAGTAGCCGCATTCATTACTGCCATAGTAAATTTAATTGAGGAAAAGTTTCAATTCGATGGTTCAATAAGTGCATTGATTACCAGCGCTGAAGAGAGCATGGAAGAATATGGGACGAAGGCAGTTTTAGAATGGATGGGAAGTAAGCAAAAAAAGATGGATTATTGCATAGTTGCTGAGCCAACCAGTAGTGAGAGACTAGGTGATACTATAAAAATAGGCAGAAGAGGATCCGCAACATTCAAATTGATTTGCTACGGAAGGCAAGGGCACGTTGCCTTCCCAGACTTGGCGGATAATCCAGTATATAAGATGATGTCGATATTAGATAAGGTAAAAAATACTACTTTTGATCATGGTGATAGATATTTTCAGCCTTCAAACTGCGAAATTACTACTATTGATGTTGGAAATGATACCGACAATCTAATACCTGATTCAATAACTGCAAATTTCAACATTCGATACAACAATATGCAAACACCTGACGGTTTATATAAGTCGATTGATGAAATATGCTCCAGTTTAGCAAAAGATTATAAACTCTCTATACATAGCAGCAGGAGAGCTTTTCTCTCTACTCCCGATAGGAATACTGATATTATGCTTGATGCAATAAGTAAAGTTACCAATATCGATGCTGTACTGAACACAAGCGGCGGAACATCTGACGCTGCATTTATCAAAGACGTTTGCCCAGTGATTGAATTTGGTATGATAAACAAAACTGCACATCAGGTAAATGAATGCGTGTCAATGGACGATATACACAAATTGACAGCCATATATAAGGAATTTATAAAAAACTACTTTTACCTAACTAATAAGATATTAAATCAGATCAATGTAATTGGTAATATACCTGATGGCCCATTGCTAGCTTAAGTTAGGCTGAATTCAGATTTTTTAGCAATAAAAACGAAAAAAAACTACTTGACAAACTCTATTAACCCCCTTATCACGACACTGAAGTTATTTGTTTAACTTCCCAATCTG
>NZ_JADAKK010000062.1 GCF_020278625.1 Wolbachia endosymbiont of Mansonella ozzardi | reverse complement strand
TTCGTTTCTATTGGATGACGTTATAACTTTTTTCTACTTTCGTCTGTCCCCTTTCTGTGTAGTGGGATTGGTATAAGGTCTTAGGTATTCTAATTTTAATCTTTATGTTATAAAATTGTTAATCATTTTATCATACAATTAGTATAATAGTTATTTTTCAAAGGATTTTTATGACTTGTTACTCAATTTTATAACCATATAATGCCTATTACCATAATATAGGTGAACCTCATTTTTCAGATTGTAAACCGTTATACATATCTGATAAATTCGATAATAGGCCTTACTTAGATTAGGATTGTATGACCGCGCAGAAATTTTGCCTTTAGGCGATTATTGCATTTCTAATTTACATGCGTTTCTCAAACATCATCATATTCCATTTCAAGGTGATAATAACCTATATTTCAAGCATTATTGCAATCCATGTCACAGTAATCGTTATGATGCAGCATAGTGCTATGCTCATGACTCTGGTAACAGAGTATTGCTGAATATACCACCATATTGGACTAGAAGTGAAAGTGGAAAAACAGGAACTAGTATAATAAAAGTTGCAAAAACTGAAGGAGTAACTGAACATTCAAACTACATTGCAGCAGCTGTTTCTACTAAGAAAATAATTTAGGTGCAATAAATTTTGTAGGTAAATTGTAGCTAATGAGAGACGTGAAAAAGTGCGTAGAGAGCCAAAAATGAGCGATATCATATTAAGTCACAAATAGCGTTGACTTAATATGATAAATAGAGTACAAGACAAAAGGAAGGGATATACATTATACACCTCTGTCTGTTGGCTTATAACTTTGACAGTCCATTTGATGTATGGTCTTTCTTGCCTTCCCTACTAATACTGTTAATTTAAAATAAAGTGTTTACTATATAGGAGATTTCTACGCCAGAAGCGATGATGTTCAAAATGATGTTAGCCAAAATGAAATTACAGAGGAAACTACTGAAGAACCTGCAGTAGGCAATGAAAGCGAAGGGGATCCCACTGCAAAGCCTGCGGTGGAAAATGAAAGCAAGGAGAAAGAACCTCCTGGAGAACCTACAACAGACACAGAGGAACTTCAGTAAAATCTATAGTGGACGAAGTGAATCTACTGCAGAACTTACGTTAGATAATGGAAGTGAAAGAAAACTTCCTGAAAAAGTTACTACAGTAAATGCAGGAAACCACATGTAAAGTTTATAGTAGACAAAAGGGAATTTTCCTCTATGAAGCCTTCAGTAGATTGGGGAAGTAAAATAAGAACTTTAGATGAGTATCCATGTTTCAACCATCATCATAACTTACGCTTTAAGCATTGTCATGATCCATATTACAATGGTCATCATGCTTCATGTTATCATGCCTATGATTCTGGTAACGCAGTGATAATACCTTATGGTTGGAAAGGTGGACTACCTATGGTAAAAGTTGTGGCAGACAGAATTTTTTGATTTAAATAAGCCCGTGCTAATATCTGATCTAGGTTGCAACATTTGTGATTGTTATTAACTGCAAAAAGGCTGTTTAATTTTGAGAAACTGTGTAGATAAAAATAGAGGGGGAGCATTTAAAGCATACCTGTTTATATTTTGCAAGTTGCGTTTAACTCCTGTGCCGTTATCTGAAAAAACACGGCATTGGTAAGTTTTTTCCTCTTGGTAATTTCTGTATAAGCTGCACAAGATAAGCCTTCAACTAACCTCATTTATTTACTATACTGCTATAGTTTTATAGTTTTTTGATTGATGAACATTTTTAAGCGGATCTCCTCGCTAATCCTTAGTAAATTAAATGAGTTGAAGCAAGGGGTGTTAGATGCAGAAAATTTTATCGTAGAACCTCCAAGTAATAGAGTACATGGGGATGTTTATACAAATGTTGCTATGGTACTTGCAAAGCATGAAAGTAAGAATCCAGTCGAAATTGCAGGAATATTGGCAAAAGAGTTTGAACTGTTTGATGAAATTGAGAAAGTGGAAGTTGCAGGCTTTGGCTTTATTAATATGCACTTGAAAATAGAAATATGGCATGGGATTCTCAAACAAATAAATGAGCTGAAAACAGAATTCGGTACTCTAAATGTTGGAAACAATCAGGCCATCAATGTTGAATTTGTATCTGCAAATCCAACCGGTCCACTGCATATCGGTCATGCAAGAGGAGCAGTGTTTGGTGACGTTTTAGCAAATTTACTGAAAAAAGTTGGTTATAAAGTCACCAAGGAATACTACATTAATGACGCTGGAGCTCAGGTAGATACGCTAGTTCAGTCAGTATATTTGCGATATAGGGAAGCTCTGGGAGAGAAGATCTGTATCGAAAAAGGTTTGTATCCTGGCGAATATTTAAAACCAATAGGGGAGGGGCTAGCCAAAAAATATGGCTCAAAGTTTTTAAATAGCCAAGATAATCAGGTAATCAGAGAGTATACTTTGAGTTCTATTTTAGAACTTATAAAGAAAGACATGAGCTTGCTTGGAGTAAGTCACGATGTTTTTACTTCAGAATATGAGCTACAAAAAAGTGGCAAAATCGAAGAGAGCATAAAGATGTTGTCTGACAAGGGTTTAGTGTATGAAGGGTATTTGGAAAAACCAAAAGGCAAAGAAAGCGAAAATTGGGCTTCCAGAAAAAAGATGTTGTTTCGCTCCACAAAATTTGGTGATGATGTTGATCGCGCACTGAAAAAAGAGGATGGCAGTTGGACTTATTTTGCCTCGGACATTGCTTACCATTTTGATAAGGTATCACGTGGTTTCAACAACATGATCGTAGAGCTTGGTAGTGACCATGGAGGTTATGTCAGAAGGCTTAAAGCAGTTGTCTCTGCACTGAGCGATAATAAAGCGAAAATAGAGGTAAAACTACATAATATTGTGAATTTTTTCGAGGATGGGAAACCTGTCAAGATGTCAAAAAGATCAGGAAGTTTCCTCACAGCAAGGGATGTAGTGGAAGAAGTTGGCAGAGATATTACTCGTTTTATAATGCTGACACGCAAGAGTGATGTGGTCTTAGACTTTGATTTTGCCAAGGTTAAAGAGCAGTCAAAAAATAATCCTATTTTTTACGTGCAATATGCTCACGCTCGTGCTCATTCATTGATGCGTAATGCTCCAAAAGAACTCCCAAGTGCAGACCTTTCACTTTTAAAAACAGATGGAGAGCTCTTCCTCATAAAAACCTTAGCAAAGTGGCCAGATGTAGTAGAAATAGCAGCAAGGCTTTACGAGCCACACAGAATCACTTTCTACTTACTTGAAGTTGCAGAAGCATTTCATGCTCTATGGGGGTATGGCAAAAGCGACTTAAACATGCGGTTCATACTGGAAAATAACTTAGACCTAACTGCTGCAAGAATGTTTCTAGTCCAGGCCTTAGCACACGTCATTGCTTCTGGGCTTTCTGTCTTTAATATAGAGCCTTTGGAAGAGATGAAATAAGCAAAAAATATAAAGATAAGAGAAACTCTAAACCCAACCAATGCATCAAGCCACAGCCCTATAATGTCTACTGTTGATGATTATTTCACCTATTGTAGTTGCTGCTAAAATAAAGCAGTAATACACATGTGTTAATAAAGAAATAGGTGATATAGAGGCTATGCTACCTGCTAGCAGTAGTTGAGAACCATAAGGCAAGATGCCTTTTGTAGCACAAGCAAAAACATCTAATAAGTATGCACTGCGGTATAGCGCAATATTGTGTTTTTGTGCAAGCCTTTTCGCAATACCACCGCTTAGTAAAATAGCAATGGTATTATTGGCAACCAGAACGGTGAACATAGATGCTATTCCTGCTATCACAAATTCAGCTTTAGTCTTTGTAATATCACTTTTATCGATGAGTTTATGTAATGCTTTTTGACCTTGTTCGTACATTATATGGCTTAGTCCACCAATAAATAGAGCAAAGATCACTATTTCATTTACTTCCTTAAAACCATTATATATGTCATGGGGAAATTGAATGATAGCATAGTCAAAAAAGACTATTCCTAGCACACCAGCAATAATTATGTTTACAGTTATTGTGACTAAAGTAGAAACTTCAAGCAGACCCATGATTATTAGAGAAATGTAAGGGATAACTTTTATTATCGATAAATAATCTAAGTTTGAGATAGTAACAATTTTTGTACTGTCTGCAGTTATTGCCAGATAGACAAGCGTTATAATGCTTGCAACAAGTGCCACTTTGGAGTTCACTTTAAGTTTATCCCTTATTGCAGCTCCTTGTGAAGAAACAGATGCAATAGTGGTGTCGGATATCATTGAGAGGTTATCACCAAATATGGAACCTCCAACCACAGTTGCAGTTCCTATTTCAAGACCAAAAGCTCCACTTTTTGCCAGGTTAGCAGCGATTGGTACCATTAATGCAATAACCCCCATGGACGTGCCGATTGCAGTTGAAATAAAAGCAGAAGCCAAGAATATTCCAGGTAATAGTAACCTTGTTGGAAGGCAATTGAGAATTAGATTAGCAACAGTGTCTGCACTACCAATTGATTGGGTAACAGAAGAAAATGCTCCGGAAAATAGAAAGATTAAACACATAGTAAGGGTGTTTTTGTCACCCATGCCATCGATGACAGTATCGATGTTATGCTGAGTTTTATTTGTACCGCGTGAAACAGCAAAAAATAGCGCTGGTAGTAAGCAAATTACCGGTGAAACCTGATAAAGTGGATTGTCAGTTCCGATAAAAGAGAAATAAGTGCCGCTTCCAAGATATAAGATTAAAAAAATAAATAGAGGGACAAAAGCTGTCATTTTACCATATTTAAAAACTTAGGATAACTAATTAAGTTGCTTTGATCAAGCATTAATCCCTGGTTCCACTAATTCTGCAGGAAGTTAACAGCAGAATTTTAAACTTTATGTTTAGTTTGCTTAGCTAAATCAGTCTGTTGCTTGACAATAAGATTTATATTGTAAAAACCTCTGGATCTAAGTGTTACGCGAATAACTGTGCGAATGTTGAATTTGAGCCCATCGGGAAGGTGTTGTCCAAGTATCCTAGGAGATGTCATCTCAGTGACCTCTTTCTGTTATCCCAGTGCTAGACACTGGGATACAGGAAAGTTTACTGTTCACAAGCAAATTAGTGATCATAGAATGTATTACGTTAAAACAACGTTTTCGATGAAATTGCGTGAAATGCCGGAGCCAGTGTCAGCTATTTGCATGACGCCATCTGCCGCGTAAATTACCTAAAAATCGTAATGCTTGTACAATTGTGTGTTACTCGTTTAAATGACATTCCGAAAAGTGATTTTATGATGCACGTTTTGTGCTATACTTTTTTATGTTATGCAAATAGCTGACTGTCTATTCAAATAAAATAATGGAAAATGTTAAAACCGTATCAGTAAAAGATGACAACGTTAGGCTGGATAGGTACATCAGAAGAATTTTTCCTAATTTAAAGCAATCTGTAATTGAGAAATTTTTAAGAAGAGAGTTGATCAAAGTTGATGGATGCAAAGCAAAGTCGAGTGATAGAGTGAACTCTGGGCAAACTATAACGATAAAACACTTAGATTATATTAAAAATACCAATTCCGAACGCAAATATAATCAAGAGTTAGTAAATCTACTGAAAGATAACATATTGTATGAAGATGAATACATACTAGCTATAAACAAACCTGCAGGAGTGATCGTTCAAGGTGGTGTAAAAGTAAAAATTAGCATTAGTGATTTACTTGACCAAATCAAAGAGGGAGAAACATTTAAGATTGTTCATAGGCTGGATAGGGATACAAGCGGAGCGATAATATTTGCACGCAATGCCAATGTTGCCAGATACCTTATGGAAGAATTCAAAGCACGTAGGGTAAAAAAAACTTATTTAGCATTAACTTCCGGCGTACCGAACAAGAATAGAGGAATAATAGACTATCCATTGGCAAAAAAATGCATTTCAGGTCAAGAAAAGGTGGTCATTGATGAAAATTCATTTCAGAATGCCACTACGCGTTTTTCAATCATAGCAAGGCTAGAGCATAATGTCGCTTACTTAGAATTGCAACCAATTACTGGCAGGACCCATCAATTAAGGGCGCATTTAGCCCATATAAACTGTCCTATTCTTGGTGATGGTAAATATGGTGGTAGGAAGGCTTTTATCAACGGTATAGCAAATAAAATCCATCTCCATTCGTGTTCTTTATCTTTAAAACTGCCGAATAACAAAAAAATCGCTATCACTGCCCTTCCCCCTGAGCACATTAAAAATTCTCTCGAGGCATTACACCCTCCCTTTGAGTGGTAAACGTTACCTGAAAAAAGGCAAAAGAAGCTCCGGTCGGTGGCTAGTTATTTATATTAACTTT
>NZ_JADAKK010000061.1 GCF_020278625.1 Wolbachia endosymbiont of Mansonella ozzardi | reverse complement strand
GCAGGAGAAGTTTTTTCTACCACAAGAGATAGTGTTGAACGTTGAAAAGACTTTCTTTCCAACCAGTGAGGCATCCAAGGAGAATCAAACCCCAACATAAGCTGCAGTGAGAATAGGATTAGAGGTATAGAAAGTATAGTTGTATAGCCAGGTGGAACCGGTATAGGTACTGATAGCGGTAAAGAGAAGATAATTATTAAAACACCAAAACCGCGCTCATGCAAAGCTGTTTTTATGTCAAACAGTGTTACTTTATCACTATTGGCGTTGTCAGTGCCTGTAACCTCTTTTAGAATATCAGAAGCTAATTTTTTATTTCCAGCTAATTTCCCACTTTTTTGCACAATCATCCTTTAACAAAACGATCCCTTCTAACTAACATAATTACTGCAGTATTTCAATCTATTCTTTAGCTAGTTCAAGTTTTTAAATAAATGACACGCACTAAAGTACGTGTCATAAAGTATGAAGACGCTAACGATCCGGCTCGTTAGATGATAGTTTCTCTGAGTCCTTGAGTCCTTGTTTAAGGTTTTTAATACCTTTTCCTAGATCATCCATAACTTGCGGCAACTTACCCGCACCAAACAGAACTAAGATTATTATTAAGACTAGAAACAATTGCCATGGTCCTAAGCTCATTTGTACCTCCATTTAAAATATTAACTCTTAGAAAATGAAACCTGACTAAAGTCAAGTAACACATGAATTATATCACCTTATTTAGTTATAGATCAAAATTTTTTAGTGTTTGGTTCCATTTTATAATAATTGCAGACTAGATTATTTTCTTACAGCAAACATACCATCAAACGGAAGCTCATCACCTAAAAGTAAAGTAGAAGAGAACTCACTAAAGAACTTTGCTAGCGTATGATCTTTAGGACTATGATATATATCACTGGAAACTCCTGATTGGATAATTTTACCGCTTTTCATTACATAGATCAAATCTGCGACTTTTAATGCTTCTTGCGGATCGTGAGTTACCATTAACACAGGGATATTTTTACTTCTAAAAAGGGACAATATATGATGTCTTATTCGGCACTTTGATAGTATATCTAAGTTAGAAAATGGCTCATCGAGCAACACAACATCAGGATTTTGTGCTATTACTCTTGCTATTGCAACTAATTGTTGCTGCCCTCCCGATAGGGCATTAGGATACATATTTTCATATTTTTCTATATTTAATAGCTTCAAAATTTCCAATGCAGTGAAATACTTTGCTTTTTTGGAAGAGCTGCGAATAGCAAAAGTTATATTTTCTACTACTGTTTTGTGAGGAAATAGAGCAGAATGTTGAAAAATCAATCCGACATTCCTATGCTCTATTGCAATTGATGTGTGGCTACTTACAACTAGCCTATCATTTATAAAAATGGTGCCAGATTTTGGATTTTCTATTCCCGCAATTAATTTCAAAATCGTTGACTTGCCGCAACCTGAATGCCCTAGTAGACATGCGACATTTCCTCTCTTTACTTCAATATTTATGTTGCTTAAAGCAAAATCGTCTTGATTGTTATAAGAATAACTAATGTCGTTAACTAGCATCAATTTAAACCATGTTATTAAATATAATAGCATTATACTCAAGAAATATACAGAAATGTTTTTTGCTATTATAAATTGATGATGCAGAGATCTAGAAAAATACGAGATTTTTTGCTATGATCTTACGCAGATAATAGAAAACACGGGACTATAGCTCAGTAGGATAGAGCGTTGGATTCCTAATCCGAAGGCCGTGCGTTCGAATCGCACTAGTCCCATACTGATTACAATATGACCATAAAACCTACAGTAATACTCTATCTCACTGCGCTTAAATATCAACTAATATACCTAACTTTGTTATAATAATAGTACATTTTTATTTTATGTATGTTTAAAAAGAAAGTAAATGATTAAATCTTTTATAACATTGATTAACGTGGTGCTTTTACTGAAAATGTTTTTAAGATAAAGAGGAATTAGACTTTTCACATAACCTAGAAAAAGGCAATTATTTTAAATATTGACGTTTTTTGTGTACTCTTAAATTACTTTAGCTATAAAATTTAAGAAGCTTACTAAGAAAAAAAGGCAAAAGAAATTCCGCAACGTGAGTTGTTTACTATTCTATCAAAAATTTGGCGTCTGGTTCTCCCTATACACCACTTAATAAGCAAGGCTTAGTTAATGTAGACAAAAATTTATAAAGACACGCAGTATCCATGCTGCAAAAATAAAACATAACACGCCTTGTCTTATGCTATGCTTTTGTCACTTAATACAAAGATTAAAGATAAATTTTAGACCTAAAATACCCACAATACTATAACTAAGGGCGCTAGCGAAGGTTATAAAGTAGTTTTTTCGTTTTTTTTGAATCCAATGCGATGGTAGAAACTGGTTTGTTATGCAGAGATACCTATTTTTTAATAATTGTGTTCTATTAATTACATGAAGTTCCTATTTTTAAAGAGAGCAGAAGATGATTTCTAAAAATCTAGAGGCAAGTTTAAATAGAGCATTGCTGATTGCTTCCAACTTTAGCCTTAAATATGCAAAAGTAGAACACTTATTGCTAGCGTTAACCAAAGACATAGATGTAAATTACGTTTTATCAAGATGTAACATCAGAGCTGATGAAATCATAAATATAGACAGCATCTTATCAAGGTGTAATGCTGATGGTTATGAAAAAGGTTTTTCTGAAGATAATCCTGAATTGGTTGTCAATGAAGTTAAGCCTAATCCGCTGTTTCAATGCATAATACATAGGTCCATAATACGAGCTCATAGCTTAGGAAAAAAGGAAATAAATGGAGCAAATGTCCTAGTAGAAATTTTATCTGAACAGAATTTCTATATTGAAGACCTATTACAAAAGCAAAATGCAAAAGATTCTAACTTAATCTACCATATATCTAATATGAAATACTTAGGCGATACAGACAAATGCGCTACTAATCATAAAGTAAAGCTTGACAAAAATAATAATATCTTCACTACAGTAAATAAAGGTGAGTTATTAAAAGACGAAGAAGTTTTACAAAGTTACTGTAAAAACTTAAATGATTACGCAAAAAGCAAAAAAATAGACTGTGTTGTTGGTCGTGATTATGAATTAAGTCGAACTATAGAGATATTATTGAGGCGTAGGGAAAACAATCCTTTATATGTAGGAGATCCAGGTGTTGGCAAAACAACGATAGTTGAGGGTTTGGTGTTAAAAATAATCGAAGGCAGTGTTCCCAGTGCGCTCAGGTCTAGTACAATTTATGCTTTAGATTTAGGAGCACTCCTTGCCGGGACCCGTTATAGAGGCGACTTTGAAGGAAGAATGAAATCCATAACGAAAGCAATCGAGGCAAAGCCAGGCTCTATTCTTTTCATTGATGAAATACACACCATCATTGGGGCTGGTTCAACAAGTGGTAGTTTTCTCGATGCTGGTAATCTGCTTAAGCTCGCACTTGCAAGAGGTACATTACGTTGCATAGGTGCAACTACATACAAAGAATACAGCAATAGCTTTGAAAAAGATAAAGCACTAGCAAGAAGATTTCAAAAAATTAATGTGAAAGAGCCTTCTGTCAATGAAACAATAAAAATGGTAAATGGCGTAAAGCCTTACTATGAAGAATACCACAAAGTACACTACTCAGGACGCGCTATTAAGGCTATGGTTAAAATTCTACGTGAATGTATTCCTGAACAGAAATCACCTGGTAAAGACATTAACATTTTAGATACAGCAGGAGCATACTGTAGATTAATAAAAAATAGACATAAAATTGTGAGTAGTAGAGATATTAAGGACACCATCACTAGAATTACAGGCGCACCTTGTAGGTCTGAATTTGATGATATACAAAGAGTACAATCTTTAAAAGACAACCTCAAAAAGGTCATTTTTGGTCAAGAGCAAGCAATAGAATCTCTCATCGGTTCTATTAAAATTGCTAAATCTGGATTGAGAAATTATAATAAACCCCTAGCAAACTATCTTTTTGCAGGGCCAACTGGTGTTGGCAAAACTGAACTTGCAAAACAGTTAGCAAAAAGTATGGGTATGAATCTCATACGCTTTGATATGTCTGAATATATGGAACCTCATACAATATCAAGAATAATTGGCTCTCCTCCTGGATATATAGGCTACGATCAAGGTGGATTGCTTACAGAAGCTGTTTCTAATAATCAATATAGTGTCGTGCTTCTTGATGAAATTGAAAAAGCTCATAGTGATATTTACAACATATTGCTACAAATCATGGATTATGGGTGCATTACAGACACCTACGGACGTAAAGTTAACTTTTCCAATGTTATCTTGATCATGACAACCAATGCAGGAGCGTTTGAACGCAGCAAAAGCTCTATTGGCTTTGGACACAAAAATTTTAACATCAGTGATAGCGAAAAAGCAATAGAACGGGTTTTTAGCCCTGAATTTCGTAATCGTCTTGATGCAGTTATTTCCTTTTCTGACTTAAATACGGATGTGATTTTGTATATTGTGGATAAATTCATTCAGGAGCTGAGAAAACAACTCACACAGAAAGGCATAAGCTGTTTAGTAGAAAATGAAGTAAGGTTCTATCTTGCACAAACAGGTTACTGCAAGGAAATGGGGGCACGCCCAATAGAGAGACTGGTCGAGAAGGAAATAAAAAGTCACTTAGCTGAAGAAATACTGAAACGTCGACTAATTAAAGGAAAAAAGCTGGGAATTTACATGGATAAAAAAGAAAATAAAATTGCTTTTGGTATAACTTAAAATTCTTGTATTGAGTTTCATCTTTGTTACAATTTATAACTTAAATCTAATTTGAGTTATAGTGATAATAAGCGATAAAGTAAAGCAAATTCTAAGCTACTACGAAAGTGAAAGCCCTGGGGTAAAAGCAAACCTCACCCGTATTCTCATGCATGGAAAGCTTGGTGGCACTGGCAAATTGGTGATTCTTCCTGTAGACCAAGGATTTGAACACGGGCCAATAAAAAGCTTTGAAGTTAATCCTGATGCTTATGACCCACATTATCATTTTCAACTTGCGCTTGACTCAGGAGTAAGTGCGTATGCTGCTCCACTTGGCATGATTGAAGCTGGCGCTTCAACTTATGCTGGAACGCTTCCACTTATTCTAAAACTTAATAGCTCCAATTCTTTGCATTCAAAAAGTCTAACTTCTGATCAGGCAATAACCGCCTCTGTGAAAGATGCGCTGCGTTTGGGCTGCACAGCCGTTGGATTTACCATATATCCTGGTTCTGCTAAGTGTTTTGATATGATAGAAGAGGCTCGTGAAATCATAGCTGAGGCTAAGTCCTACGGGCTTGCAGTAGTGCTATGGTCTTACCCACGAGGTGAGGGAATTTCCAAAGAAGGTGAAACAGCAGTTGATGTTATTGCTTACGCTGCGCACGTAGCAGCTTTGCTTGGTGCTAACATAATAAAAGTAAAACTCCCTACTAACCAATTGGAAAAAGAAAAAATAGAAGCGAAAAATATTGAGTCGTTATTCAAAAGAATTGAATATGTCAAGAAATCTTGCTTTGCAGGAAAAAGAATAATAGTTTTTTCTGGTGGCGAGTCGAAGTCGATGAATGACATACGCAATGAGGCAAAAGAAATTAAGCAAGGAGGTGGTAGTGGTTCAATCATTGGGCGCAACACCTTTCAGCGAAAAAGAGAAGAAGCTTTATCTATGCTAAAAGATATCATGAATATCTATACGTAAAAAACACACGGCTGGGTGGCAGAATGGCTTATGCGGAGGACTGCAAATCCTTTTATACCGGTTCAATTCCGGTCCCGGCCTCTCCCTATAAAAGTTATAATGTCATCCAATAGAAACGAAAAAACTACCTGACAACTTTCGCCATTACCCTTGTTATAGCACTGAAGCTATTGTTTATCTTCAGTCCGTACAGGAAAGACAACAAAAAAACTCAATGTATTTGGCGTACTGTTGTTTAATTTTTTGCACTATTTGCACCTCACGTCTAGCTTTCAAGGTTTTTACTTAATACAAGCTAAAATGCATTTATAAAAGCGTCTAAGACAATAAAAAAATGACAAATTAAAAGATAAATAGTGAATAACTAGCTAAAGGGGTTTCTTTTGCCTTTTTTTCTCATTTGGTAAATTTCTTAAATATTTATTGCTAAAGTAATATTATAGATCCTAGTGCCAGCTACTTGGATGCACCCATAGATCTGTCATTCCAGCCCGTAACGCTGGAATCTAGGAATTTTATCAAGTAGATGAGCATAAAAGTTATGTTAAAGTATAGCATTCTATGGAAAACTGGATCCCAGTAGCTTTGTTGCACAGCAACTTATGCGGTGATAATTTATGATAAATTCATGTAGCCA
>NZ_JADAKK010000060.1 GCF_020278625.1 Wolbachia endosymbiont of Mansonella ozzardi | reverse complement strand
AATATTATAGCTTAGACTAGTTGCGTTTAAAAGCAGCTAAATTGCAGCGTTTAAGGCCTAAAAATGCCAACACTAAAAATAAATACTGACCAGGGTTTCTTTTGCCTTTTTTTACTTGGTAAGTTTCTTAAATATTTATTACTAAAGCAGTATCCTGGATCTCAGTGTCAGCTACTTGGATGACAAGAAAAGGGGGCACTGGAATGACAGGAGAAGGAGGAGTTGGAGTAGCAGGAGAGAGGGCTCTTGTATGACAACTAATGGATACTTTGTATAACACCCTTCTAACCCCAACTATGGATTAGAGATAAAAAAGAGGAAGAATATTAATGGTTTGTAAATTAAAACATCTGCAATAAAAAAGCTAATGGGCACCTAAATTTAAGCAGTAGGCATCTAAAATGCTCCATCAATTTAGTAAGACTCAAGAATTTCAATAGTTTAGCCGTATAAGTATGCAATGAACTGCCATTTTTAAGTTTGATTAAGCATGATTCAAAAAGTCAAGATTTTTAATAATTTATCAAAATCCAATCCATAGTTGGGGCTTCTGGTAAGCTCAAATCACGATTTTCATGCAGTTATGAACCTTACCAAGAAAAAACAGAGAGAGTAGTTGGAAATGCTTTTTACAAAAAAAACGACACTAATAAAAAGGATTTCTATTCCATTTGAAGTATAAAACTATCATAAATTTTCTTGTTATCCCCAAGCAGAATTATATTAGTTCAGTTTTGCCAAAAAACTAGACGATATAACCGTTTCCAGCAACCAAAACCAGTTAGCGTGAGAAGAATTTCTTTTGGATTGATTGTTGGTTTTATAGATCAATTTGTCTCTTTCCTTCATTGTTTTCCCTCTCTTCTACAAGCCTATGAGTGTGATCGCCTACAATTCTTTGTTCTCTTCTGTCAAATTTATCAATTTTTGAGCTATCTATTGTACTTACTAAGGCTGTAGTTATTTGAGTAAACTGCTCTTTTGTTAAACCTGGTTTGTTGAGATTTGTTTCTAGATTTTGTAATTTGTCTCTCCCCATGATACAAGAATCATTTAGGTAATTTGCTACTTTCTGTTGATGGTTCAAAGTACGGTTTACTATCCGTTGTGGTGGGGGCTTTTGTGTCTGGCCTTTCTCAAAGCTCTTAACCTTTGTCTCTAGCTTAGCAACCTCTCTTTTAAAGTCAATTAAATTGCTTTTATGTTTTCACTTAGCTCTCCAATTTTTTTCCCAGTGCTGGAACTTTTCATTCTGGTTTCATTTTCGCTAACTTTTGCTTCTATGGTAGCGATCTTTTTACTGTTAGCTTCTCTCCTCTTATCTATAATGCTCTTGTTACTTTTTCTCTCTTTTCTAATTTATCTAAGTCTCGATTTTCTCGCTTTAATTTATTTAGTTCCTCCTAATTCAGCCATTTTATTTCTTAACTCGACAAGATTATTTTTTTAACTTTTTACTAATCCTTTTACTCTTTTTGTAACCGTAAGTATGAGCTTACCAGCCTTAGAACTTTTATCTGGTGCTTTATCCCATCACTTTTGACCTTTGTTTCTAACTTGTCAATCTCTCTTTCGAATTTGTTCAAGTTACTTTCTACATCTTTGTCTAATTCCTTGACTTTTTCTCCACTACGGAAGTTTTTAATGTTAATGTCATTCTCATTAACTTTTGCCTTCATCATTGCAATTTTTTTGTTATTGTCTGCTTCTACAGTGCTTTTATTACTAGCTTTTTCTCTTCTATAATGTAATCCTCAGCCCTTCTTTTTTTAACTCATGTATTTCTTCCTTAAGCCCTTTTTGCTCTTGTATAAGTTTAATAATATTTGAAGCCGAATCAGACAGCTTTTTCAAATTATCACTTAATTCTTTGCGAGCATTCTTAACAATATCCACTTGCTTTTTTATTGAGCTCACATTTGCACTGTCATATTTACCTTTAGCATGCTCTGTTTTCATTATTTCTACAACATTGCTAAGATTTTTAAACTTTTTGATTAGCATTGACTGTCTTATACTACATAACCTGGTAATCGTTGACTAGCAAGAACATTTGCAATCTCATCATCACATTTTTTAATATCAGCAATGTGCTTTTCAAATGGAAGTTTCAATTGCTGTTGGGCGTCTCCTCAGTACATTACCTAAGGTACGTTGTTGACCATTAATGGTCTCTACGATTGTGTCATTGCGCTCTTGAATGTTAATAGCTTGCTTCCTATACTCGTTAATTTGTTCTAAAAAGTCTTCATCTGTTTTCTTTATATTAAAAATGTTGTTAGATTTCTTCAGTTCCATAACGTTTACCTCAATTTCAATTAAATATAGTAACACTCGAATGTTAAATTTTAGTTTAATTAGTAAATTCCTCTATAAACTAACCTTGGCTTTTCTTTTGCATCAGACTTTTTGGATAACCTGATATGATTTTGCAAAAAGTCCAATGTCTACTCAGACTCAAGAAGCATCGCTAAGGGATTCTCTATATAATGCTTAAAGGCGTTTAAAAATCTTGCCCCAAGTGCTCCATCAACTGTTCTATGATCAACAGAAAGTGTTACCATCATTATTTCTGCTACCTCTATTTTTTCATTGATAACAATAAGCTGTTTCTTGGATGTACCAACAGCCATAATGCAAGACTGTGGCGGGTTAATTATAGCGCTGAAAGTTTTTATACCAAACATGCCTAAGTTAGAGATAGTAAACCCTCCTCCTTGAAATTCCTCAGGTCTTAATTTTCCAGATCTTGCTCTGCTTACTAGATCCTTTACTTCTTTTGATATAGATAAAATACTTTTTTTATCAGCATTTTTTACTATGGGAGTGATTAGTCCATCTTCAAGTGCTACGGCGATTGAAATATCTACATTTGCATATCTTAGTATCTTATCATCTATCCAGGAAGAATTTATATCAGGAAATTTCTTTATGCTGAAAGCTACAGCTTTTATAATTAGATCATTAATTGTTACTTTATTGTTTTCATCTGCTGAATTAATCTCATTTTTGAGTAATATTAGCTTATCAACCTGGCAGTCTACAGTTAAATAAAAATGTGGTATATTCTGTTTAGCTTCAACCAGGCGTTGTGCTACCACCTGGCGCATGTTACTCGTTTCAACTATAACGTCTTCTCTCAATCTTTCACGACTTCCAATTTGTACACCACCGTCTAAAAACTCCAATACGTCAGCTTTAATGATACGGCCATATGGACCGGTGCCTTTTAGTCGTTTTATATCCACATTTTCATTTTGAGCTATTTTTTTTGCTAATGGGCTTATTTTTATTCTGCTTTCTGTTGTTTTGGTATCCTCTTCTCTGGACCCCAGTGCTTGACACTGGGATGACACTGAAGGGTTAGATGACACTGAAGAGTTGGATGGTATTGAAGTGTTAGGTGACACTGAGGAGTTAGATGGCATTAAAGAGCTGAGTAACGTTGAAGGGTTGGATGACGCTGAAAAATTGGATGACGTTGAAAAGTGTTCTTCAATATTGGTAGTAGAAGCTGAAACATAGCTGTCAAGTGCATTGTTGTCTTCTCCTTCTTCTAGCATTAGAGCTATTGGTTGATTTACAGGAACACCACTTGCTCCCTCCGGTACTAGAATCTTTACTAAGAC
Organism: Wolbachia endosymbiont of Mansonella ozzardi; assembly: GCF_020278625.1. Lineage (GTDB taxonomy): Bacteria > Pseudomonadota > Alphaproteobacteria > Rickettsiales > Anaplasmataceae > Wolbachia. The sequence goes on along the minus strand of NZ_JADAKK010000060.1, from coordinate 3,069 downwards.
CCCTTCATCCACAGACTCGAACTCCATTATGGCTTTATCAGTCTCTATTTCAGCAATTACATCACCTACTTCAACTCTATCCTGCTCTTTTTTACACCACTTTACGATTTTCCCCCCAGTTTTGCTCATTGTTGGGGAAAGAGCAGGCATTAATATTTCTATTAACATCTATTGTAAATTAAAAATCTATTCAACTTTTAATTTACTCTTTATCTTATGTCAATCTAATCGTAAATTATGATGAATAAACCGCTTACGTCATCCCAGTGCGTGACACTGGGATTTTGGTTCAGAAGTAGATCTACTATATATCTTATTGTTTTTGTTATTCAGTCCTAACTTGTTTGCCAGCAACTTTGTTTCAAAAAAATCAAATAAAGTCAATATGAGAGCAGTACCATGGTTTCACTATCCTACAATATGGATATACACTTGCAAAATCCGCCTCTAAAAGGGATAGAAGAGTTTGAAAATTGGAAAAAGGTCTGTGATATAAAAAAAGATTGCGGGTGGATAAAAAGTAATCTGCTCAGTAACAGGTGCTACGCGATGATAAAGGAAGATACTTATGGATATCAAAAACAGAATATATACAGTAAGATTGCTATGAAAATAGACGAATAAGTTATAATGAAAATAGAAAAATGCAGTAAAAATGGTGCTTCCTCCCTTCCTCAAAGCATAAGGCGTAGGTACAAAAAGAGCATATATATGAGGTTGATTAGGTTGAAAAAGGATCTTGATTGGTAGTAGTTCCCAAACCTTCTGTGGTAGGCTCTTCAGATAAAGCAAATGGTGCATTATTGATTTCTTGAGCCTCAGGGGAACTGTTTTCCTCCGCGGAGCTGTTGCATTGCCCACAGAAGCTCCGTAACATTTTCTCAGCAGATGAATTTAAAATTTGTATAATAAGCTTTTCAATCTGCTCTTTTAGCGATTGATCCATTCTAGAAATCGACTCAGAAAACTTGCTATCTTCCTTTTCAGCTTCACTTCTTATTTTATCTTCTATATTTTCAATATTATCCTGGCAATTTCCTCTTTTGTTATGTTGAATGAATTTGCAATGTCTTGGTACTTGATCTTGCATTCGCCACTTCCAGTTATACAAAGAGCAATGGAATCGGACATTTCACTTGCAGTCCAATTGTATATAGCGTAAGCCAAACAGTTTCATGGTTTTTATTAATGTTAAATTGTTGTTCTATTAGCCTAGAAGTCTTATTCCTTAGAGATATAAAGCACCCCCTTACATTAGCTGTACCTTTTTGTTAAAATGTAGCAATTAAACTGAATGACAAATTAATACATGATTTACTTTAATTGATTATTAAATTAAGAGGTAAAATTCATGGTGTTAAGGCACTTTAAGCTACGATTTAGAATCTTTTAGCTATAGCCCTAACAACTCTTTTCTAATTTCTTTTTTAATTGTGTTGATTATATCGGGATCAAGTTTACTTATCCAAGGATCACCAATATTTTCGATACTGTTCGGATTTTGTATTATTTCCTTAATAGTACTGTCTATTTTTTTTATCTTACTTTCGTTAAATTCATCAAGCATAGGTTTAACTTTTACATAACCAGGAGAACCTCTGCCATAGGTTTCACTACTTCTGTTGATGCAGCCGCCTGCACCATATGCTCTATCAATATAGCCTACCCTACATTCTTTTACATCTTTATATTTTATTTGACCGTTTTCTATATATGCTATTTGTTTACCTTGTGTAGATGATGTACCTGTTACTATTGTTGGTTCCCTTAGCTTTAATTCATCTATATGGACCTTTGTTTTCCTGTACTCCTTTCCATTATATGTTCTATGTTTACCACCACCTGCAATAGTGATTAAGTCTTTACAGTCTGCTCCAGAAGAATTTTTGCACATTTTTATAAAAGTTGGTCCACCATCTTTATTGGATATATGGCTTGTGAGTCCGCCACCCCCTTCCATAACTTTAACTTTAATTACAGGATGACTAGGATCAATTTTTAGTTTAGCTTTAATATAATCTCCTGGTATTCCTGGTCTACTTTCAGTAGATTGAGCTTTATCAGCTATATGACCAGCTTCACCACCTCCCCACGCCTCTATTTCGACATAATCATATGGCGATAAGTCACCTGTATAACTATTCCCAAGTTCATAAGATCCTTGATTACTTTCCTCAAGTTTTTGTTTCTTATCTTTCAATTGCTTTACTATTATTTCACGCAATCCATTTTTTAAACCTGCCAAGTCAAGCCTACATAATTTATCAGCATAAAAAACCTCTGTTCTGTTTGCTTTAACCGGTTGATCTTTCAATTGTGTACACTTTTGTATTTCACCTTTTTCGTTTTTTAGTGTTTTACCATCTTTATCTTTACAATCCACTTCCTCATATCTTAAGTAAAATGATTGCCCATCTTCTTTATTCAAATATTGTGTTAAGCGGCTACATGCTTCACCTGAGCAGATGCAACCATCTTGACCTTGTTCACACTTTTCCTTACTCCCTCCATCTATTAATTTATATACTATCTTACATTTGTTGCAATCCTGTTTTGTATCCATTTCGTCATCCTTTTCCGCAATGCAATTGTTTCTATTCGTATTTTCCTCAGGAATGGAAATATATCTCCGCTTATTGAATATTATCTTATCTAGCTCGCTCTGTGGCTTTGCCAAAACATCAGTTGTTTCGTTGCAAGGAAAATAATAAAGCTGATTCGACTCCTTTGAATAAACAGTATTATACTTAATGTACCTTGCCCCCATTGATTTTAATGATACTACCTCATTTTCCCTCTTAAGCACAAACTCTTCTGGTTCTGGCTTCCAACCAGAAAGACATAGCATTTTTCTTTTAGAATTTTTTTGGTTCTTTACTCTCATGTACTTTACTTTTATTTTTGGCAGTCCCATATTATCTAATTCTAACTTAGTAGATTTGATTTCGTTACCTTCTGTAGAATTTGTTATACTGTAATCCTTACCATTAGGAAACTGGATCCCAACATTAGGGGTAAGCCCATATTCTTCCAAAATTGCAAGCTGAGAATTCTTTCTTAATATACCCT
>NZ_JADAKK010000059.1 GCF_020278625.1 Wolbachia endosymbiont of Mansonella ozzardi | reverse complement strand
TTTTTTGCCCAACGGAATAAATGTGTTGCTACTAGTAAGCAGGTACTTAATATTGATATATAAGAAAATTTGAAAGCCAAATCTCTAATGCATATCGATAAGCATTTACCTGCGGGGAATTTGTGTAGTAACCCAATATACACAACAGTACTGTCAACTACTGATGCTATAATTAAAGCAACGAAATTTGTTATATGAAAGTCAAACCTAGACTTTAATTTTTCAAAAATAATGATACTTGAAAAAAGGGATGCTAAAACTGCGGTGTATGAAATTAGCACTATTTGGTTGAGGTTTTGCCATTTAAGAACGCAACATAACACTGTGCATGTTATTAAGCTGCATATAGCTTCTCTCTTGCCGTAGAACTTAATCATTGAGTTTATAGCTAGAGCGGCTCCCGTAACTAGGGCAGCACATATCATTAATTTATTTGAATTGTTAAGTAAAGAAAGACTGATGAACAAGAGTATTGATAAAATAGACATAATTTACCCAAATTTAATAACATACATTCATTCTAAATAAACATTGCATATAGTATAAAGAGTTGTTTAGCATAATAAAAAAAATTCTATACTACGCTACGATAGCTATCCCCTAAATCTTTCAAATCTACTTTTAAGATATCCTTTATATTTAGGGCTTTCTCCTCTATCACTTTGCCAATACACGAAAAAACTATACCTTTAAATAATTCTTCAAACCTCTTCTGGTTTTGCGGGGCAATAGTAACCAAAATTCTACTTTGGGATTCAGAAAACATTATTATCTTGTTTATTGTATCTTCATTTTGTGTTTTCCCTACTGGCACTAGTGAGAGATCAATTTCAGCACCGAGGTCTCCTGCAATTAGCGATTTTGCTAGAGCAACAGCCAATCCTCCCAGATTTGGTGCAATTGCAGAGGCAATTATGCCACCTTCTATTGCAAGGCTGTAGCGTTTATACAATTTCTTAGCGCTCTTTGCATCAACCTTTGGTACGTTGCTATTACCTATTCCACTATACAGCTGATATTCAGACCTGCCAAGTTCGTCGTGTGTTATACCAAGCACATATATCAAGTCTCCTGGCATCTTCACATCGAGCGATACCGCATTTTCAATATTTTCTATAACTCCAATTGCTGAAATAAGTAATGAAGGTGGCGCAGAGATCATCACTTCCTTGCCATTTTTATCATATCCTTTGAAGTCGTTGAACATGCTATCTTTTCCAGATATGAATGGGGTTTGGAATGCAGTTGCAAAGTCATAACAAGCTTCTGCAGCCCTCTTTAGTTGCCACAGCCTTTCTGGATTGTAAGCATCACACCAGCAAAAATTGTCGAGCAACGCTAGATGATTCATACTCCCTCCTGCAGCTACATAGTTGCGTATGGCAGTGTCAATCGCGCATGCTGCCATATGGTAAGTATCAATTTCCCCATAACTTGAGCCGAACCCTTGCGATTTCACAACACCTTTGTTTGAAGAAAGAACTGGCCTTGAAACAACAGCTTCGCTACACACTCTTCTTTTGCCTTGCAGTGGCTTTAACACAGACGAACCTTGAACTTCATGGTCATATTGTATCACTATGAACTCCTTGCTGCAAATGTTTGGTCTGCTTAGCATTTCTTTTAGTTCAATTTCTAAAAAAAACGGATTCCCAGCGCATGATGCTCCAGCTTGGATGAAAGAGGGGGTACATGGCCTTGTCTGTAAATGCATTTTAGGGTTGCCATCATGCAGAAACTTGGTTTCCATGTCCATTATTACTGTTTCTTCGGGATATTTAACAACGGCTTTACCACTGTTGTTGAATTTCCCAATTACGCTAACTTCTACATCATGTTTTTTCATGATTTGCTTAAACATAGGAAGATTTTCTTCCGGCACTGCTAAGGTCATTCTCTCTTGTGATTCTGATATCCATATTTCCCACGGAGCCATACCATCGTTTTTAAGTGGAACCTTGCTTAAATCAACTTCAAATCCATTCTTTCCCATTTCACCGATGGACGATGACAGTCCCCCCGCTCCATTGTCTGTTATTGCATTGTAAAGAGCAAGGTCTCTTGCCTCTATGACGGCATTGGAAAATTTTTTTTGCGTTATAGGGTCGCCAATTTGCACAACTGTTGAAGGGCTGTTTCCCGACAATGCCTCCGAAGAAAACGTTGCACCGTGGATTCCGTCCCTTCCAACCCTTCCTCCAATAATTACAATCTTATCGCCGTCTTTGGGCTCTTTAATGTGTGAAGGTGCATTATTTATATTGCGCGGAATAATTCCAACGCTTCCAACAAAGACCAACGGTTTTCCACAAAATCTATCGTCAAAATATACTGATCCAAGTTGTGTTGGAATGCCAGAACAATTGCCAGCAACATTAACACCATGAATTACTTCTTTCATGATATATTTCGGTGGAAAAATTTCACCAGTGCGCTCTTTATCCCTATAAAATTTGCCTTTTGCTTCTTTGGCAAAGCAGAAGTAATAGGTATTCATTATAGGCTCTGCGCCTTTGCCAAAACCCAGTATATCGCGGTTAACTCCAAGCACTCCCGTCATTGCTCCACCAAATGGATCGAGAGCTGAAGGGCTATTGTGGGTTTCAACTTTATCTGTAATCAAGTAATCATCGTCAAAAATTATTCCTCCTGCGTTGTCGGAGAAAACTGACACGCATATGTCAGAATTTATCTCACGCGTTGCACGCTTAATATAATGTGCATATAGACCATCTTTTATTTCATCAATGGGAAAACAAAAGATGTTGTGTTTGCAATGTTCAGACCAAGTCTGTGCTATGGACTCAAGTTCAATATCATAGGGGCTTCTACCGAGTTTACTGAAGTAGTCCTTTATAGCTTTCATTGCTGCGAGAGAGAGCCCTAAAGTGCCATTACCATCGATTCCATCTCTGCTGATCTTTTCAAGCTCTTGGTCACTTACATTAAGGTCAACGGACTTACCACCTGGTGTCATTCCAGCTCCTTCTCCTGTCATCCAAGTAGCTGACACTGGGATCCATTCTTTTTTTTCCTGGATTCCAGCGTCACGCGCTGGAATGACACCAGGTGGAGTATTTTGCTTACTGCAGTGCCTACGATAGCAATTGCCGTTTTCCTTATAAATAAGCGTGCAATACTCAGTAATAGGGTTGAATTCTATATCATCTTCGGTTGGTATGCTCCCTTTGCCCAAGATCAGTTTTGAACTTCTTGCTTTAATGTAAACATCTTCGTCAATGTGGCCTTTGCTAATTAAATACTCTCTGACAATCTGTTTTGCTGTGTTACCTACGTTATCGGTCATGCCAGGCAAAAAGCTTATTTCCAAGCCCCACTCAGCTTGTGATTCTATGAAATCATATTGAACTTCTTCAAGGTCCTCGTTGTAGAGGTAATAACGGCAGTTTTGTGTAACTTGATTACAAAATAGTCCACAGATTTCTTCATGTGATTTTGATGATAATTCTTTATTTATATAAACCGAATAAACGTTGAATAGCCATCTATTGCTAACTTGCTTACATTTGTTTAAAACTTCTATTCTAGTGTTTGTCATGTAATATTATAAAAGATTTTAATATATAATAGCATAAGAAACTGCTAGCACATTTATATTTTGCTGTACAAAAAAACATCATACTAGTTGTCATTTTTCATGGAAAGAGTTTTTACTGCTGACGTAGATGAATCCTTTTTTGATGTGCTGGCTCAGCGCATATTTTCTGAATATGGAAAAGAAGAAATTCCCAAGGTAAAGGTCATCCTTCCCTGTAAGAGGGATGTGATAGCGCTACTGAGTGCATTCAAGAATTGCAGCGCTAAAAAATGCATAATTTTACCAGAGATAGTTTCACTAGAGAACATCGATGAGGAAGATTTAATATTAAATCTTGATAGAGTTAAAGTTATCAAGCCGATAAAAAGGACACTGCTGTTAATTCAATTCATATTGGAGTGGAATAAAGAAAACAATGATAATTTTCCCATTGACTTGGCTTATAGCTTGCCATCATTACTTGATAAAATCCAACATACCCAAATAGCGGATTATTGTCAGTTCGATAAGCACCCAAAGAAAATAGAGAATTTCGTAAACTTACTTGTCAGAACCTGGAGTAACACTTTAAAAAGTTTGGGAGTAGTAGATATACTAGAACATAAAAGTGACTACATAAACGATATGATAGCTTCTCTGCAGAAAGATCAACATATAATCTTTGTTGGAATTGGAAAGGGTGAGATCTATAAGTTATTGATTAAAGCTATATATGACCTACCACTTGGAAAGATAATTTTACCTAACCTGAATCTGAAAATTAAAGAGAAAGACTGGAAATTGCTTGATAGAAAACACTATCAATATTGCCTGAAAGATCTGCTCGATTATTTAAATGTAGATAGGAAAAACGTTATCTGTTTGAACACTGTGGATAACGAAATTATTAATTACATCTTTGATACAACTGCTGATCTTAGTAAAATTAGCGATGGGTGCATTAGAAATATCGAAGTCATCACTTGTGATTCGAGGGAGGAAGAAGCACAAGTGACATCACTAATTATGGAGAATGAAGGTTATGAAAACGTTTCTTTGTGTGTCTTTGATAAATTACTTGCAGCTCGTATGGCGTGTTCCATGTCAGAAAACTACTCTTATATAACGCTTTTGCTTTATAGTATCGAAGTTTTTACCTCAAATTGGAACAGCGTGTCACTTCTTTCTCTTCTTAAACATAGGCTAGTGACTTTTGGTTACACTCAGGAAGAATACACTCAAATTTTATCTGAGTTTGAGATAGAGATATTACGCAGCTTCAGTACAAACGGTCGAAGCAGTATTATAAATGCTATCAATGCCCATAAAAAGCTAAAATATAAAGAAGATATATTAATCATTATCAATAAGTTAGAAGCTATATTTAATCCCCTACTTAATTCTATAAATTGTCTTATTTCTGATGTGGTAACAGCTCACTTGCAGTGTATTAATTTGCTTTCTGGGATAGATTTTTCAGAACTAAGTAATGAAGTAGGTAATTTTACCCGTGATTTTTTAAATGCATGTAATGGCATAACTATTAAGTGTTCTCTAGAGTTATATAGCCAAATTCTAACCTTGTTTTTGAAGAAAGAGTTTTTTTCTGTAGCAAGTGACTTCAATAGATTCAGTTTATATCACAATAAAGTTGTAATACTTGCTGGATTTTATGATATGCCAAGTTTTCAAAATCCGTTCTTGAATGCGCTGACAAGAGAAAAATTCAATCTTTCTTCCGTGCAAGAGGAGCAGGGGTGTTTTTTATATACTCTGCGCGGTTTATTTGGTGCAAGTAAAGTGTACATCACAAGATTGCTAAGCAACAGGAAACCAATTCTATTACAGCGTTTAGAAATTCTGTTACAGGGGTCAAAATATCCTTATCGCGATTGGCTAAGAGTGTTAAACACACCTGAATGTATTGTTCCATGTGTGCAGCCTATGCCAAAACCTCAAACTGAGGTCAGAAAAGAAACAATGCAAGTAATGTCTTGTAGTGCGGTAGAAAAATTGATTCGTAATCCTTATTCATTTTATGTTGAATATATACTGGGCTTTAGGCAATTAAGAGACTTGAATTTTAAGCCATCGATATTGGAATTTGGCACTATGGTACACAATATTCTTGAGAGATATTTGCGTGATAGAAGGTCACCAATGCGCATCGCACAAGAAGTATTTTCAGCTAATCGGTTTTTTTTTTCAAATATGTGGTGGGTAAGGTTGCAGAAGATAATTCAATCTTTTGTCGAGTTTGATAGGACTAGAAACAATCACGTTGAGTTAGAGAAGAGCTTTTTCTATCCGATATTTCATGTTGGGGTCATTCCAGCGCGTGACACACAACTGCGCGAATGCTGTACAACTTTCACTAAGAAGAAGAGTACCATCCCAGTGCCCGGATACTGGAATCTAGAAAATTTAATTGCAAATGAGCACACCAGGCGATTGTGTAATAAGAGCTGGATTCCAATGTCAAGAACTGGAATGACAGAAGAAATTTTACTGACAGCAAGATGCGACAGAGTTGAGTATCTACCAAGTGGGAAAGTAGCAATTATAGACTATAAACTCGGCTCACTGCCTTCGAATGAGGAAGTTATGTCAGGTTTTTTCCCGCAGTTAATTTTACAAGCTTTAGCAGTGGGATACACAACAAAAAAAGAAGTTTCAGAACTTGCTTATTGGAAACTTGACTATGATAAAATAAAGGTTATTGTTTTGAAGGATCACAGACAAAAAATGCAGGAATTTCAAGACAATCTACCGAATTTTTTATCTAATTATTTAAGAGAGGCCACTCCTTTTATTGCTTCTCCATATTTTGATAAATTCCTAAGGTTTAACAGCTATAAACAACTAGAAAGGGTAGGGGAGTGGTTGTAGTTAGCAGCAGATCCTAAAGGCTCATCGTTGACAGGAGGCTACTATTGGGGCTATCAACATTGACAGTACCTTGCCAGTCAACAATGGTGTCATTCCAGTACCCCCCTTCTTGTCATCCCAGTACTTGATACTGGGATCCAGTTTTCCATAAAAATAGCGCACTTTAACATAACTTTATGTACTCACTAACCCGATCAAATTCCTAGATTCCAGCGTCACATAATAGAACGACACCTTTGCCTGGTTCATGGATTACTTTAGTAATAAATATTTAAAAATTTTGTCAGATGAGAAAAAAAGGTAAAAG
>NZ_JADAKK010000009.1 GCF_020278625.1 Wolbachia endosymbiont of Mansonella ozzardi | reverse complement strand
GATAAGGAAACCGGAGGAATCTTTAAGTAGTTTTTTTCGTTTCTATTGGATGACACTAAAATTCAGGAAGGAAGAAACTAGTCTTGTTTCACAACAATGCATCTTTTCATTCCCGCCAAGTCATATACATACTCCTGAAAAGATAATCCATATGAGGGGATTATTTTGTCGATATCGCTCTGATCCTCGCCTATTTCCAATACCGCAGATCCATTCTTTTTAAGGCACTTTCTCAATATTGGGAAAATACTCAAGTAACAGCTCAAACCATCAATACCGCCATCAAGGGCCATTTTCGGTTCTTTTTGCACTTCCGCTTGCAGGCCTTTTAATTTACTGCTTTTAATATATGGAGGATTGCTAACTATAAGGTCAAACAATCCTCTGCACTCTGTCCACGAACTTGGAAGTATTCTACCTCTGCCAGATAGATTATGCTTTTTTACGTTCTGACAAGCAACCTTACATGCTTGCAAGCTTTTTTCAAAACCTATACCAACAGCATGTTCATACTCGCTAAGTACGGATATCAGTAAGCAACCTGTGCCTGTACCAAAATCTGCAATTTTTAGTTTCTGCCCTCTGTTTGGGTAATATTTCAACACTGTCAAGATTATTGTTTCACTGTCTGGTCTTGGGTCCAAAACATGCTGATCAACTACGAAATTTTTGCTCCAGAATTCGCGATTACCTATTATTTGCGATATCGGATACCTTTCTGCTCTTTTTTTCGTCAATTTCCAAAATAGCTGTTCTTTCTCTATCGGTACCTGACAAGCATGGTTCATAATTATGAATGGTCTTTCTACGCCAAGAACGCGCTGCATAATGATTTCACAATCTAGGCATGGTGACTCAACTTTATGCGATAATAATAGTTCTGATCCCTCTTGAATTAGAGTGCTGATAGTTCTCATCGTCTCAAAAATTTAGCTCTTTCAGCCAGGAATAGTGAGGCAAAAACCCCTAGCTTAGAATAACTGTATCATATTCCAGTGTCAAGCAAGTTATAACCTAGTTACTTTAGTTCTACTCTTGACGTGTAAAGCTTCTTCTAGTTCTGTTGAAGGATTCTCCGTTCTTTCCAGTTGAGTATCTAACTTGTTCTGTATGCTCGATAAAGCTGAATCAAAGTTTTCATCAACCTGCCTTGCTTCATGCATATTATCCATTGATTCCTCGAATTCTTCCACACCACATAGGCTTCTTGTTTCTTGTGGAATACCTTTTGAATATTTCTCTCATTTGGGTTAAGTTTTGACAAATTTGCTCCTGATATCCAGCAATTCTTTCTTGATATATACCAATCACTTTCTGGCATAATTTACTCCTAAATGGATGCTCCTCTTTTTCCTTTACGTAAAGGTTTTGAAAGTGTTTACAGTTAAGGATTGCTTCTCTATATTTTTTATGTCGTTAATTATTCTGATTATTGATTTACCTATTTCACTCAAATTTCCTTCCTGTTCTTTTCTTTCAATTACACTTTTGGATTCATTTTCTGCCTTGTTCATTTTATCATATAGGTTTTTTGCACTCTTTGTAGATACTATTGGTTGCAACACTTCTTCTTCCACGCCTTTATCGTAAAAATTCTTTAACTCATTACTTGATAGTATTGCTATAGCATCTTCTCTTTTACCGGTAATTTAGAGTACGTTTTATTGAATAAACTAACATGGCTTAATAAGAAGTCTTTTATGAGCTCTTCTTTTTTTACTGCAGATAGCTTTTCTAGTGTTTCGATATATTTAAGTTTCCGCAAAAAGCTGTCCACCAGATGGATTAGATCCCTGTAATTGCTTGCTTTTGGCTTTATAAAAACCGGTTTGCAAAAATCCTCAGCTTGCTTTTTGATTACTGAGGGTTCATAGAATGCTTTTTCTGGATTGACTTTTCTCAGAATACTAGTGGCTTTTCTAACTGCTTTCTCTCTCTTTTTTTTATTGCTCTGCTTTTCATTTAATATTAGGCGCTCTCAGTTTTGGTGAAAGTATCACCGCTAGCACTCTCGACGATGTTATAAACAATGTTTTTTACAACTTGCCAGTTGCCACACAATCTATTTTCCTTGCAAAACAACAGCAAACAATTGCCAAATTTTCTTATCGACAAACTTACTTGTCTTATTTTCAAAATCTTCTCTAACGTTAAATCCTAAAATAGTATAGAAAATTTTTTCAACTATTGGCTTGTCATAATGTTTTGTTACCCTATTATTTCCATTAAATAGAGATTTACTGACTTTGATTGTACCCATGATATTACTTCAACACTATAACAAAAGTACAAAATTTAATATTTAATTTTTACTTACTGTGAACGTAATTGGAGCTGTGAAATATGGGGATATCATATTAGTTTTGCTTCTATATTAAAACTTTAACTCCTAGCTAGTTATTAGTAATATTATTCATGTAAATAACTATAGTTTATGCCTGAACTTGGGAATATATTGCTGTTGGTAGCTTGCTTGTTGTCCTTAACATATTTATTTCTACCGCTCAGTTCCTATCGGTTCGTCACTATTGCCATATTTTTCTGTGCATCAACGTCAATGGCTATTTTGATTTACTGCCATATTACAAACGATTTCTCACTCGAAAACGTATATTACTACTCTCATACAACGAAGCCTTTGATCTACAAAATCTGTGGTGTTTGGGGAAACAAAGAAGGGTCTATGCTACTTTGGACCTTAGTGCTTGCCTTTTACTTGTTTCTGATGAGCATTTTTTTTGATAATAACAGTGAACTGAAGAAGGTATCCTTGATTACTCAAAGCTTAATTTGCTTTTGTTTTTTGTTGTTCACTTTATTTGAGTCTAATCCTTTTGCTAAAATGCCAAGCGTTGAAACAGATGGTCTTGGTTTTAACCCAATATTGCAAGACATAGGTCTTGCTATTCATCCACCGATATTGTATTTGGGGTACTTCGGATTTAGCGTTCCTTTTTCGCTCTCTATAGCTGGACTCATTGCAAACACCGAGGGAAATGTTTGGGCTAAAGCTGTTAGATCTTGGGTGCTTGTTTCTTGGTCGCTGCTTACTTTGGGCATTAGCCTTGGCAGTTGGTGGGCATATCGTGAACTTGGGTGGGGTGGATTTTGGTTTTGGGATCCGGTGGAAAACGTTTCTTTGATGCCGTGGCTAGTTGCAGTAACGCTGACACATCTGCTACTTGTGGTACGAAATTTCAATGTTTTAAGAAACTTTGCCATTTTGCTCACGCTTACAACTTTTATATTGAGTGTAACTGGAACATTTTTAGTCCGCTCTGGAATACTCGCTTCAGTGCACACATTCGCTGATGATCCAAAGCATGGACTGTATATACTAGCTTTACTTGGTGTAATTACAGTCAGTAGCTTAGCAATATTTGTAGTATTTACGAGAAAAAATCGTCCATCTTTAGTGTCATTCCAGTGCTTGACACTGAAATCCAGAAAAAAAGAAGCAAGTAATCAAGCCACTCAGATGACAGAGGGCAGAAAATTCTTCTCACGTTTTACAATGATGTTGATAAACAATTTATTATTCATCACTGCTTTTTTCGTCGTATTCGTTGGCACTTTATACCCTACAATACTTGAATATTTAACCGGCGAGCTCATCTCAGTTGGAGTACCGTATTATAATTCCTTATTTAACCCTATTGCACTGGCTATTTTAGTCCTTACAATAATTGGGCAATACTGCTGTTGGCAGGGAAATAGCCTATTGCCAATATTCCGTGAATACAGACTCTCATTTTGTAGCGCTGCAGCCATTTTGCCGTTCATCTTTCATATGCAGCTAACAATTGTGCTGTCAATTACCATCTCCATAGCACTATTAGTCTTTGTTTTAGAAGCATACAGTAAAAGAATTCGCTTACTTAAGGCAGCATTTAGTGAATCAATTTTACTAGCAAAGAGAGTTTCCAAGTCCTACTATGCAATGATGCTAGCCCACGCTGGAGTGGCAATTCTGATGCTTGGTATAGCCTACTTAGTTGGCTGGCAGGAAAAAAAGGAGAATTACTTAAGAATAGGGGATAGCATAACAGTCAATAAATTCAAAGTCACTTTACAAAATATTGAGTTGATAAAAAAGAAAAACCTCCATTCAGTGAGAGGAACAATGGATATCAGGAATTTGTTGAATAATAAGGTAATAGGTGAAGTAACTCCTGAATATAGATTTTACCTTGTGGAAGGTCAAAAGAACGTTGAAAGCAGTATTTATCACAATTTATTTTCTGATATTTATGTTGTAATTGGCGAGATCGACAAAAGTAAGAGCAAGATAGCCACTAAGGTGCACTATAAACCTGGAATGCCTGCAATCTGGTTTGGATCCTTCCTAATTGCTTTTGGTTCGCTCCTTGCTGCTCTGCCTTTACCGAGAAGATTTTAATAAGACTCCTTTATACTATCACAAAAAAACTACTTGACAAATTCTTTCAACCCTCCTATCATGATACTGAAGCTATTTGTTTAACTCCCCAATCTGTACAGATTAAAAAAATGACAAGGGAGCTTATATTTGGTGTATTATTGTTTAATTTTTTGCACTATGTACACTGTATGTCTTTTTTAAAACTTCGGGTTTTACCTATATAAGCTGAAATGTGCTTAATAAGTAGTTTAGGACATCACCCAACGCCGGGGTTTTAAAATAGAGAGTAGAATAACTAACTATCTTGGGGTTTTGTTGCCTTTTTTTCTATTTGGAAAATTTCTTAAATTATAGCTTAGACTAGTTGCGCTTAAAAGCAACTAAATTGGAGTGTTCAAGACACGAAAGTGACAATACTGAAAACAAATACTGACTAGTTTTTTTTGCCTTTTTTTCCATTTAGTAAGTTTCTTAAATATTAAACAATTGTAAGAGCAGATGAATTGCAGCATTACAAAAAACATCAATATTTAATGGGTAGTAAACTGCCTCTTCTGCTTAGTTTAGGTGATGCAAAAAGTCTGTTGAGAAAGATAAGCATCCTATGAAAGCTTACAACAAAAATTTTATATAGTTATTACTATAGATAGTTATATTATGAATATATAAGAAAGAAGTTATAAAAAATAATAGACTATTATGAAACCTTATGGTAAAGCATATATTTATTTATATAAAAAAATAATATGGGTGACTTTAATGACAACTATAATGGCAAAAAGCACACTGACTCTATAAATTACAAAATGGGGCAAAAAATAAAACACTGGAGGTTAGAGAGAAAATATATTCAGAAGGATTAGTAGATAAGCTTGGGGTATCCAATAGCAAATTCTAAGACACAAACAAGGGGTAGATGACATTTATCCACATGAACTCTATACCATAGCAAAAGCGTTATCAGTTAATATTTTAAATCTGCTTCTTAGGCAAAGTGTACTAAGAGAAAAACGCTGTTTTGATAAAAGTAGGGTGCAAAGAAAGCACAATCTCATAGAAAAGTACACAAAGATAAGGGGGCAAGAACTACGCAAGGCAATTTTTGAATTAAATAAATCTATCCAAGCCGAAGAGAAAGTAATATAAAAGCAGTGAGAGCGGAAATGGCAAAAAATCTTCTTAAAGCAGGATTTTCTGTTGATATTATCTACCAAGCAACTGGCTTATTAGCTAATAAGTATGATGATAAGAAAGAAAAAGTACATATAGGTTCTACGCGTCAAAATATAGGACAAGAGATAAGGCATTGTAGGATAAATAAGAGGATATACTCAAAAGAACTTAGCAAATAAGCTAGGGATATCACAACAGCAAATACAAAGATATGAAAAAGGGATATAAATCTTGTTTCAAATTATAAATTATGTGTTATAGCAAAGGAGCTATTAGCGGGGTTGAGGTTCTACTAAAACCAGCAGAAAAAGATTGTTATGAAAATGAATATAGTGGAATGGGAGAATGTCAAAAAATCAATAATTAAGACTCACAAGATAAATTAGATGTGTTAGTAGAGTCTTTATCTAAAAGAATGCAGCCTTACAAAGAAAAGATTAACAAAACAGAGAGGGTCCAAGTTGCTAATAATCTACTTAGGTTAGGTGTTTCTATCGATATTATCTCCCAAGTAACCGGTTTATCAACTGATAAAATTGTGTGACTCCAACCACAGAATAAACTAGCAAATTCTTGAAAAGTATATAAAATTTAAGTAATTATTTCAGATAAAAAACATGACAGTTAGATTCATTCCAGACAACCTTGATATCAAATTTAGTAAATATAGAAAGTTGACTGCACTCATTAGTATTATTCTGGTCATTTTTTCGATACTCACTGTTGTTCTACGAGGAGTGAATTTAGGCATAGACTTTACAGGAGGAACCTTGATGGAAATAAAGTCTTCGGGCGAAGATAGTGCTGCTTTTGATGCATTGAAAGAAAATGGCTTTATGGTGCAGAGTTCAAAAGCGGGTAACAATTTAGTCATGCGTTTTAAAGAGGAAGGAGATGAGGATAAAATTAAAAAGATAAAAAGCATACTAGAAGAAAAAATGGGTGGCTCAATAAGTTACCGTAAGATAGACTATATTGGTCCACAAATAGGCTCAACACAGATATTTCAAGGAATATTATCCATGTTGATTGCTATTGTTGGAATATTCTTTTACGTTTGCTTTAGATTCAATTGGCAATGTGGGTTTAGTGGAATAATAGCACTGGTCCATGACGTGATTTTAACCGTTGGTTTCATTAGCTTGACTGGCATTGAGTTTGATATCTCATCAGTTGCAGCTCTCCTCACTGTAATTGGCTACTCAATCAATAATTCAGTAGTTATATATGATCGAATTCGAGAATATCAAAAAGGTGGTAAAGACAGACATATGAGTGAAATGGTAGATGCAAGTATTAACGCTACATTGTTTCGCACTGTCTTAACCTCGGGTACGACCTTGCTCGCTGCTCTTCCTTTGACATTAATTTGCACAGGTGCAGTTAGAGACTTCGGCTTGATTATCTTTTTTGGTATTGCAATTGGCACTTGTTCTGCAATATTTATCTCTGCCCCTATATTGACCTGCAGAGCTTTAACAAGCAGATTCACGGTATAATATCAACTTATTACCTCTTATAGTGAAGCAAAAATATCTCAGGAAACTCATTCCAAGTAGCGAATGGGACATAGAATGAGTGTTAACGCTAGCCTGTACGTCATTGATTAGAAAGTTTCCTATTTTAACTTGAGGTATTTGAACCACTCCAGCTCTTATTTGACCTTTTGCAGTTTCATGTATTTGAAAATCTTGAATATTCTTCAGATTAATACCAGCATTTACTGCATCTTTTTGCGACAGAACGATATCGGTTGCACCGGTGTCGAGCAAGAACGTTATGTTACGACCATTAACTTGAGCTTGAATATAAAAGTGTCCATCATGTGATTTCGTAAATTCGATACTTCCACTATTTTGGATTCTTCCCTTATATGGCAAAAAAGTGCTGAGAAATCTATTTCTTAGTTTGTCTCCTTGTGAATCGATAAACATTGCGGTGGTAACTATTATCAGTAGCCAAATAACTAGATTTTTTACCGCGTTCATATTGTTAAAATTTGAAGCTATTACAATAAATTTTAAAGATTAGCGTTAAAAGTCATTATTAAAAATAAGTAAATTTTATTGTTTTAGTACAGTATGTAATATACACTTTAAGGAAATGCATTTAGCTTAAATTTTATGTCAGAAGCAAGAAATCTAATTTTGGCAGCCGTCCTTTCAGTGTTAATTATGGTATCTTGGAGTATTATTTACGATAATTTTCTTAATACAGGCCAAGATTATCCATCAATTGAAAACATTGAATATATAGAATCTTTTAACGATCTTGCTCCTATAATACACCAAAACCGTTCCGAAATTATTAATTCCACTCGAGAACAAAGGATTAGCTTAACCAATAGTATGGTTAAAGGGTCAATTTATTTAAAAGGTGTCAGGTTTGATGACCTAATTTTAACTAATTACCACCTAGAACCAAATTCTTCTTCTCCACAAGTAATGCTACTTTCACCTGCAGAATCAGAAGATGTACATTTTGCAGAATTCGGATGGCTGGATCCAAGTGGTAAAATTAAAGTTCCAGATTCCAAAACGGTCTGGAAGGCAGATAAAATCGAACTTACTAATCAAGAGGCAATCAATTTATTTTGGGATAATGAAAATGGCATTTTATTTAAGATGAAAATTAGCCTCGACAATAATTACATGTTTAAAGTTGAACAAATTACTGAAAATAACACGAAGGATAATGTAGTCTTGGTCCCTTATGGTAAAATTAACCGTAAGCGTAATAATATCAACGAATCTTATTGGATATCACATGAAGGAGTAATAGGTGCATTTGATAACGAACTGGAGGAATGGACATATAAAGATGTTGCCAAGAAACACTTAATAAAAGCAAACACAAGTGAAAAGAATTGGTTTGGTTTCGCTGATAAATATTGGCTTACAGCTATCATACCTGAAAAATCTGATAAAATAAATGTAAGCATAAAACATATAAACGTTAATAACATTGATAAATTTCAAGTAGATTTTGTTAAGCCTTACAGAAGCGTACTTCCTGGTACAAGTGTTTCTAACGTGAATTATTTTTTTGCTGGAGCAAAAAAGTTGAATTTACTGGATTCTTATAAGAATACTCTAGGTATACCTTTATTTGACAAAGCTGTAGATTTTGGCGTTCTTTACTTCATAACCAAACCAGTGTTTTTGCTTCTTGAATACTTTAACTTTGTTTTGAGAAATTTTGGTTTAGCAATATTGTTGCTGACTTTAGTAATTAAACTTTTGATGCTGCCCTTATCTAATAGGTCGTATGTTTCAATGTTCAAAATGAAAAATTTGCAGCCTGAAGTGACTCGTATAAGAGAGTTATATAAAGATGATAGTTTAAGGCAGCATAAGGAGATAATCGCATTGTACAAAAAAAACAACGTAAACCCAATGTCAAGCATTCTTCCTATGGTGATACAAATACCAGTGTTTTTTGCTTTGTATAAAGTATTATTTGTTACTATAGAAATGAGACACGCTCCTTTTTATTTATGGATTAAGGACCTTTCAGCTCCTGATCCAACAAACATTTTTACATTATTTGGGCTATTTGGTTACAATTTCCCTATCTCTATAGGTATCTTGCCTATAATTTTAGGTGTTACCATGATAATTCAGCAGAAGATCAGTGAAAAAGATCAGATCAATAGAGATGATGTTCAGGTGAACGTTATGAGATTTTTACCTTACATTTCTATCTTCATTTTCTCTTCTTTTCCTGCAGGTTTGGTAATATATTGGATACTCAGTAATGTCATGACTCTAGTTCAACAATCATTAATAAAGTTGTTTTTAACAAGAAAAGGAGGGATAAATGTCGAAAATACTAATAGTTAATTCAATTTACTATACTGAAATAGCAAACCTTTTGCTTGAAGGTGCAACCGATAAATTAAAAGGCAGTAGCGTAAGTTACGATGTAATTGAGGTTCCTGGTGCATTTGAAATACCAGCTGCAATCCTTTTTGCGATCAAAAGTGGAACTGTTAATTATGACGGTTATTTAGCTCTTGGGTGCGTAATTCGTGGTGAGACTGATCATTATCAGTACGTTTGTAAACGAGTAATCGAAGGCTTAAATGAAGTTGCTATGCGTTATGCAGTACCTCTTGGTATGGGTGTCATTACCGCTGACAGCAAAGATAAGGCTTTAGTAAGGGCCGATAAGAACAGAAAAAACATTGGCGGCCACGCAGCTTCAGCTGTTTTGCACATGGTAGATTTATACAAAAAATTAAGCTGATGGAGGAGGAACCTACAGACAAGGGATGGCGTATAAGAAGAAGTACAGCAAGGTTTCTTGCTGTGCAAATTGCTTACTCAAATATTTTTACAGGTTACGACAAAAGTATCTTTGAGCTAGAAAATTGTGAGCTCAGGGACTATGTAAACAAGTTAGCAGATATATTTGAATGTGAGGAGTTTGATTACCAATTCTTAGAGAAGCTGTCATGTAAGATCATAAAAAACAGTGAGGAGTACGATGAGATAATAGAGCGTTATTTGCATCCAAGTTGGTCTCTTTCGCGGTTAAATCTCTTAAGCTTATCAATTTTTCGTGTTGCAATGTGTGAGCTGGCTAATTGCGACACACCAGCTCCAGTTGTTATCAATGAATATACCAATATTGCATCTGATTTGCTTGACAAACCAAGCGAAGTTGGTTTCATTAATGGGCTATTGGACAAGGCAAAAGATGCAGTTAAATTAAATAAAAGTACTTGATAGTCTTTTTTGATGGCATGTTGGTATCATAGGCTATAAGAAAGGAAAGTTGAATGGTGAGAGCAGTACAAAAGGTCTTTTATATTCTTTAAGATCTGTGGTAGACTGACAAGGGTTGTTTAATTATAAATAGCAAATGGTAAAAGACGAGAAATCGAAAACAATTCTTGAGGTAGAAGGGGCAGTAACTGCTTTATTACCTGCAGCAGAATTTAGAGTGAAGCTAGACAACGAATATGAGGTAATTTGTCATGTATCAGGAAAAGTCAGAAGAAGTAAAATACGCATTGTTATCGGAGATAGAGTGTTGGTAGAGATGAGTATTTACGATAGGAATGCGAAAAAGGGTAGAATAATTAGAAGACTTAAAGGTACAAGTGACAGAACGATCTCTAGATAATCTTATTCTCGTTTCGTCGTCAGACGGGCGTATAGCCCTACTAAAACAAATAAGTATTAAACCAGGTTTAACTTTGCCAGCAGACATAGACGAAACTCCTTTAAAAAAGGAACTTCCAAAAGATTACTCAATCCGTATAGCAAAGAGTAAAGCTGAAAAAATACAAAGCTCAAGTCCAGATTATTTTGTGCTCGGTGTTGATACAGTTATTGCTTGCGGTAGAAGGATACTGCTCAAAGCTGAAAACGTTGAGCAAGCAGAAAAATGTATTCGTCTGTTATCAGGAAGAAGGTATAGAGTATACACCAGTGTGTGCCTATTAACTCCCAATCGATCAAAACAACATATTAGAACCGTGGTTACGATAGTGAAATTTAAACGTCTCAGTGAACAGGAAATTAAATATTATTTAGCATCAGGAGAGTGGAAAAACAAGGCAGGGGGGTGCAATATACAAGGCCTTGCTGGAATGTTTGTATTGTTCTTACGCGGCTCCTACTCTTCCGTTATAGGATTACCATTACACGAAACCTATTGTTTGCTGAGTAATTATTTTAACCTTAATTTATCTTAAAATATCTTTAGTCTCTTTAGCTTGCTGCTTAGCAGCATATTCAGTCCAAAGTAATTTTCTGTTCCTGTTTGCTAGCGCAATTCTATTGCGATCATGACCATTAGCATGTTCTACTAAAGTATCTTCTTTTTCTGCTTCTATTACCCCTGTTTTCAGTTGTTCTTTATCTCTTGCTAGCAATTTAGGCAGTTCGCTATTTTTATCTATAGTCAGATTAGTATCGGCATTTTTTCGTTCTACCACTCTTCTTACATCTGTTGAGCTGTCTTTTAGCATTCCAGCTTCTGTTAGGTATTTTCTAGTCTGTGAACTAACATAGCGTACTTTAGGGTTGACTTGTTTTAACCCACAGCTTTTTTGACTTAATCTTTGTTTAAACTCCTTAAATGAAGTTAGGTCATTTATATGATTAGGTTGAGTTTTTTCTTGTGTATCAAAACTAACCTTTTTAATATCCTTGTCAATTTTTCTATAATTATTTAACCTTTTTTTCCTCCTTTCTTCTAATGCTTCTTTTGTTTTTTGAAAATTCCTCTCTTCTTCTTCAAGTTCCTGGCCACTTCTATAAGAACCTTTTTGTAATTGAGTGTCACCGACATACGTATTTCCACCAGTACTAGTTGGAGGTAGGGGTTTGCCATCATCATTTCCTCTTTTCTCTATAATATTACCTTGACCACTTTTTTTGGATAATGTTTCCTCTAGAACATCCAAATTTTGATTATTTTCTTTGCCTTTAATCTTGTCTTTTAACCACTTGTATATTGGTTTGTCTTTTTTTATTTTCTGTAAAATATTTTCTGAGAATGAATTTTTAAGAATACTTCTTTCAGTAACTTGTTGTTTTGGTTCTTTTAACCCTTTATCCGTTTTTTTCAGCACTTCTCTTAGCTCATCCATTGCTTGATCGGCTGGGCTAGCAAATTGAGTATTTCTTGACTCTTTCTCAACTAGCCTACTTGACACCGTATGAGTTTCACTATCGTGATCCTTACTATTTTTTCCATGCTCTTTTGGTATTCTGTTTTTCCTTTGGCGATTTAACTTCTCTTTCTCAAGTTTACTGCTCAAATATTCAGGATCTATTTGAGATCGACTTTGGTCAGTAATTGGAGATGAATAGCCAGAGTCACTTACACTATTGGTTGTTAAAGCAGAAAGTGGCTGGTTATTTTCCTCTCTAATTTTTCTACCACCCCACTCAACATCACTAGCACCT
Organism: Wolbachia endosymbiont of Mansonella ozzardi; assembly: GCF_020278625.1. Lineage (GTDB taxonomy): Bacteria > Pseudomonadota > Alphaproteobacteria > Rickettsiales > Anaplasmataceae > Wolbachia. Next base: position 16,288 of record NZ_JADAKK010000009.1, on the reverse strand, counting down.
CGATTATCATTGTATATAACTGGATCTGGAGAAGGTGAATAAGGAATTCTGCCCTTTAATATCTCCAACGGTGATTGGTTATCTTTCCTATCTTTTGCAATTGATGCTTCTCTATCATTAACATTAGTGTTCCGTAAGTTGTTTTTCTTGAAATTTCTGATGTCTTGAAATAAGTCTTCCACTTTTCCTTGCTGTTGGGTTTTAGGCTGTTGCTGGACCTTAAGTGTTAGATTTTCTTGCTCATTTCTCTGTCCACCATCTTGGTTTTGGCCCATAGACTTGGTAGAAGTACTCTTTCCTTGCTCATCAAAAACACCTTTTTTGAGTGAACTAGTTCTAGGTGGCGGTGGAGGAGGAGTTTTTTTGTTCTGAGAATTCTCTTCAAAAGACGATTGAAGATTATAAACTTTATCTCCTGAATTTTCTTCTCGTGCCGCTTGTCTAAGCTTACGTTTTTCTTCAGCTTTTTGAGAATTAGTTTTATCGTCAAAATCTTTTCCAATTTTACTATCGTAAGACTGCCTTCTGCCGTTAAATTGTGGTCCAAAATGTTCTTGAACACTAATATTTTGACTATTACTCCCTATAAAAGCTTCAGATGATTGACTGTTTTTTTGCACTTCATTCTCTTGTCCTTTTCCTTTTTCCCTGAATTGTATTTGGTGCAAGAATAAACCGCCTATTTTTACGTCTTTGTTTGCTTCTAATTGCTTTTTTAATTGCTCTGTAACATCATTAGGTTCAACAAGGTCTACACCATCTTCATCAATATTGATTCTGATAGTACACTTTTCTCCATTCATATACCAATTTAGCGTCATTTCGTATGAACCACCGGTTACGACATAATGCCTTATTCTCCTTCCCCCTTCCTCCGCAATAAAACAGTGCATTCCGTTCTTTCCATTGCTATGCAAGGTTGAAAGTCCGGAGATTCCATTTTTCTGACAAAAATCACTATTTAAAAATTCGCTGATTTTGAATTCTTTTTTGTTGCCTTCCAGCGTAATACTTGCGTGGTTACCGTATATTTTAACACCATTCTCTTTAACACCACCCTCAATATAATCTTTCAATCTTTTTTGAACTTCACTTTCGAGCTTTTGTTTAGTTTTATCTTCAAGCTTTTGTTCAGCTTTCTTTATTTTGCCGAGCTCTTTTTGCAGAACTTCATAAACCTCATCTTTTTTCCTATTGGTGCCACGTTCTATTAAAAACTTTACTGCGTAAAAACCAACCACGGTGTTGTAAATTGACTCATCTTTTGCTTCATTAAATAAAAATGGAAGATTTTTATCTTCTTTTATCTCTTTGAACAAAGACGAAAAATTTTGAGTGAATCCATAATAGCTGAGTTCTTGTTGTATATTTTCAATCCTCATATTCTTCCTCATTAATAACCCTATGCCTTTAGCTTGTTAGCTAATATAATTATCATGGAAATTAGTTGAACTTTTATTAAAAGAGGTTGTATTACTCAGATGGCAATTTGGCTGATGCATCTAATTTCAAATATCTGCCGCTCATAGTAAACACTTCTGGATCTTGATAAGTTAGCCTTAGTATAGCAAGTATGTTAATAAACAGCAAAGCGGCTATCGAAATATCAGCAACATCCCATAGCAATTGGACTTTGCCTATTGTGCCAAGTGGAATGATTGCGGTAAAAATTACAATCCAGATTTTAGTGTATTTGTCATTCATAGACATGTAGCGTATTGTCTGTTTTGAGCAAAAAAACCAAGTAAAAATAGTAGTAAAGGCAAAACAAAACATTATGGCTATGATTAAGTAGTCAATATAAGGCCAATTCATTGCCTTCCTAAAAGCAAAGATGCACATGTTAGTACTCTCTAAATCAGTGATCCAAGAATCCGTGACAAGCAGTACCATTGTTGTAATAAATACTACGAATACAACTATGAAAGGTGATATTATTGTGATTAGGCTCTGTTCAATGATAAATTTATTGTTATTTTTCTTAGGAACAATTGAAGAGTGCACAATGCCTTCAAGGCCAAGCCCTATATCTGTTGCTAAGATACCTCGCAGAGTCCCCACTTGAATAATAGTCAACATTTCCACAATTAAACCTAGAGATAAACCAAAGTTAAAGCTGTCAGTTGTAAAAAAGCCACTTGTTGTTAGTTTTAGAGAAGGAAGAATATTTTCATTAAACTTAAATAATATAATACCACAAAGCGTTAGGTAACTTAGCGTCATTATCGGTATCATAGCTGATATGAAAATTTTAATTTTTTTTAAGCTGAGAGCTGCAACAACAAAAAATATTATGGCAATTGTGATTCCACCAGTAATCACAGGTACATCTATCATGCCAAGTGGTATTGATAGAGAATTTACCTGAACAAGGTTACCAACGGTTATCGAGACTATCATCATAATGACTAGAAACGCAATTGTGGCTTTTCTAGAGTTGAATGCATCAGCCATGTAGGCCATAGGGCCACCTATAAACCGTCCATTCTTTTTCTTTCTGTTCTTTATACTCAGATAACAAGTGACATATTTTATGGCAGAAGTGATAACAACAATTATTGCCATCCACAAAATAGAGCCCGGTCCTCCAGTTTTTAGGGCAACAGCAGTTCCTGAAATATTTCCTACTCCTAAATTTCCCCCTAAGATTGTAAATAGTGCAGCTGTAGAGGAAAATTTATTTTCTCCTCTTTTGGCTCCAATGAGTGAAAGGGCGTACGGCAATCTAAATATCTGTAGCCATTTTAGTTTAACTGACAAATAAACACCAGCGATTAGTATAAGTAATATTGTTGGCAGTAATAAAGCAAACTTTACTATATCCATCTACGTGCTGAAGGCAAGCATTTTAACTTGAGTATACAACAAAAATTGAAAATACCCTAACTTATTGTTCATAAGAAGTTACGTTACAAACACTATATAAGCTCTATTTTTCGTACCACTCATTTATGAGTCCATTAGCAGCAGAGTCAACAAAGTTCTTCAGTGGCTTTCTGGCTTTTATCTCAGCCTTTTTAGAGATGCACTTGTCTTTATATATCGCATAACTTATACGAAAGTTAAGGTCAATATACCCTCGGCTTAGAAGCACGTTCATTTTGAAGGGAAATAATACTATATTCTTGTATACGTTACTGACAAAATGTCGCTCTCCCTATTTTGTCTTTATGTTCTTTTGGAGTAGGCCAAAAAATATCTATATTTGATATGTTGACCTTGCAATCAAAAGAAGTGGGAAGACCAAAATCTCCAGGGTCCTTACAATATATATGCCAACCTGGTCTTATTGTAACCTTTATTGCACCTCTAAGAGTAAGGTTTGCTTCATCTACCTTACCAATAAGCAAATCAAATTTTGCAACTTCTTCGTCAGCATGAAGTTGAGTGCAAAAAAAGCAAAAACAATATTAAATGTACATATATTTTCATAAAGGCAGTTCTACCCTACATATAAAGAAAAAATTTAGATTTTAGTTATTATAACAAACAATATTATGTAAATTATTTATTAATATAATATGGTACTAATGTAGAGACACCTACCCTATGGGTCTTCTGTGCTGCCTTTTGTTATTAGATAATTGTAGTATAGAGAAGTGAAAAGGATAAGGAAAAAAAAGTAGTGCCTTTTTGTAAAAAGCACTACGCACATTACCTTTAGCACACAGTAAAATATGAGATTTCAAAAACTATAGAGATACCAGTGGAGCAAGAAACTCACTTGCTCCACAGTTTCATTTACTTAGAACCCATTCATTCCACCCATGCCACCTGCACCCATAGGGGATGAAGTGCTTTCATCCTTGTTTGGTACATCAACTATCATAGATTCAGTAGTAATCAGTACACTTGCAACAGATATCGCTGTTTCAAAAGCAATACGAACCACCTTCGCTGGGTCAATAACACCTGCAGTAAATGCGTTGGCATAATTCATAGCCTCAACGTTGTATATAAGCTCTTTATCATTCTGTTTAATCAAATGATCAATTATAACAGCAAACTCAAGACCAGCATTTTTGATCAATCTCTTGATAGGAGCGCTGAGGACTTTCTTAATAATATTTATACCTATCTGTTCCTCATCACTTCCACCTTTTAGCTTATCGAGAACAGATGAAGTGTAAAGAAGTGCAACTCCACCACCAGGGACTATGCCTTCTTCAATTGCAGCTCTTGTTGCATGCAGTGCATCCTCAACTCTGTCTCTACGCTCTTTAACTTCTACTTCAGTTGCTCCACCAACTTTAAGCACAGCAACACCGCCCGATAATTTTGCTAAACGCTCCCTTAGCTTTTCCTTATCGTAATCAGAAGTTGAAGTTTCAATTTGCGATTTGATCTGTTCGATTCTAGCTTTTACTCTGTTAGAGTCGCTATTTTCACTGACAATTGTGGTATTGTCTTTAGTAATTTTAACATTTTTAGCGGTACCAAGATCTTCAAGAGTGAGATCTTCCATCTTGATTCCAAGCTCATCTTTTATGACGTACTTAGCACCTGCCAGAACTGCTATATCTTCAAGCATCTCTTTTCTTCTGTCACCAAAGCCTGGAGCTTTTACCGCAGCGACTTTTAGACCACCACGCAGTTTGTTGATAACCAAAGTGCTTAATGCCTCACCTTCAATATCCTCTGCAATAATAAGTAAGGGTTTACCAGACTTAACAACAGCTTCAAGAACAGAAAGTAGAGGTTGAACAATATTCAGTTTTTTCTCTGTAATTAAGAGATATGGATCATCAAGCTCCACAATCATTTTTTCATTATTTGTAATGAAGTACGGAGAAAGATAACCACGATCAAACTGCATACCAGTAGTAAGCTCAACTTCTAATTCTTTTGAACCCTTACTTTCCTCAACAGTGATCACACCTTCTTTTCCAACCTTTTTAACAGCATCAGCAATGCTACTACCAATATCTCTATCACCATTTGCAGAGATAATAGCAACTTGCGCTACTTCATCTACCTTTTCCAAAGAAATTGTGCGAGACATCAATGCAATCTCCTTTAATACTACATCTTTTGCCTTCTGTATTCCGTTTTTAATGCTAACACGATCATTTCCGGCAGCAATTGATTTTGAAGCTTCCATTATCATGTTACTAGTTAGTATTGAGCACGTTGTTGTACCATCACCAACTTTATCATTACATTGAGAACAGCTTTGAGCAAAAATGCTTGTTATTGCAGCATTTAATGGTTTTTCAGGCTTGATACCTTTCATTACCTTATAACCATCTTTTGTAATTTCTGGTGCTCCATAGGGCTTGTTAATCCCTACTGTTTTTCCTCTAGGCCCTGCAGTCACTGCTACTGTTGAATCTACTACTGCTGCAACTTCACGAAAAGCTTCTTGCAACTGCTCACCTGACACTACTACATTAGTCATTTTATCACCTCTTATTAATAAAAAAATTTAGAAAACTATAATAAAATCACTCACAATGCACTATGTTGTGCTTTGTTTTAGTTTAGTAAAAATAAAAGCTGCTACTTAATGATAGCAAGTATATCGGACTCTTTCATTACTATAAACTTTTCATCGCCGTGCTCTATCTCCGTACCAGCCCATTGCCGATAAAACACTTTATCACCGGCTTTTACAGTTAAAGCTATGCGTTCACCACTTGAATTGCGTGAACCTTCACCGGTTGCTATAACTTCACCTTTAGTAGGTTTCTTTTCAGCACTTGATGGAAGCACGATCCCACCTTGTTTTTCTTCGCTGATAGGCTTAATCAGAACGCTATCATCCAATACACTTAAGTTTATACTTGACATTTGTTTTTCCTCATCAATAACAACAAATTAACCTATAAGCTTATATATGTACTTGCAAGTTGGATTTCAAGGGCTGAGACTTGTAAAATATAAGAAGACAAGGTGTACCTAATATTATATAGTAAAATTTAGGTTTACTGACAGAAATTATATGAGTTATATACCATTACAAAGCCGTGGTGTAATGGTTTTATACGGGCCAGACACGAGGCATTTCTTGCAGGGTATTATAACAAATGACATTAATAAGTTAGATAACCAAAAGGCTATTTACTCTCTATTGCTTAGCCCTCAGGGAAAGTACCTATACGATTTTTTCCTGATTGGATGTGGTGAGTGTATCCTTTTGGAATGCGAAAATATGTACTTGCAGCAAATAATTGAGAAACTAGACTTGCTTAAAACTTACCTGAGAGTGAAGATTAAAGACGTTAGTTCATTGTATAAGATTGGGGTTTTGTTTAATACAGAGCATATTGAACCTCTCCCTGTTATCCAAGCAGCGGACACTGAAATCCAGCCAGTTTCACATACTAAAATAGCACCAGATCTACTGGATTCCAGAGTCACGCGCTGGAATGACATTGTTTTCCAAGATCCAAGGCACAAATCTTTGGGAATGAGGATCATGCATAAGGGAGAAATAAAGCAGCCAGGGGGAGATTTTACTCAGTACGAAAAAGTTAGAATTCAAAACCTCGTTCCAGACGGAGCAAGAGATATGGTGCAGAATTCGTCATTTCCGCTGCAATATTTAATCGATAAGGTCAACGGAATAAGCTTCAATAAGGGGTGTTATATAGGCCAGGAAGTTGTAAATCGAATGAGCAGACAAGAAACATTCAGAAGAAAGCTTTACCTTGTTGAGGGAAATAACGCGCTTCCAAATATCGGTACTAAAGTAACAAATGAGAACAATGAAGAAATAGGCGAACTGCGCTCTAGCGTAGACAATATTGGACTTGCATTGCTTTATACTAGGAAAAGCCACGCCAATTTATATACTAGTGGAGTCAAAATATCTGCGCGCTAGGATCTTTGGATCTAAGTTAAGGACCTAAGGCAGCACATAACACTAGCCAGAAACAGAACAAAAACCACTTGACAAATTCTTTCAACACTATTACCATGAAATTGGGGGGTATTCAGTTATCTTCATCTATGCAGATTAAACAACAAGAGTATTATGGTTGGCCTCTTATGTTTTATTTTTTGCACTATCTATACCTTATGTCTTTATTAAATTCACCTAGACTTCTAGAGGTTTTTCCCTACGCAAGCTGAAACGCGCTTATAAGTCGTTTAAGACAGTATAGTACGCCAATTTTTAAGATTAGAGAGTGAGTAGCTTCTACCGCAGGTTTTTTTTGCCTTTTTTTCTGCTTAGTAAGTTTCTCAAATATTTATTACTAAAGTAGTATCTTGAATCCTAGTGTCAGCTGCTTGAATGACATTGAAAAAAGGATCTACTCTGGATCAGCTGGTAAGTTTGATGCTTGATAAGCGTAGTTTGGAGCTTCTTGTGTAATAATTATATCATGGGCATGACTCTCTCTTAGTCCCGATGCAGTAATAGTAACAAATTTGCAGTTTTTCTTCATCTCTTCTATACTACTATTACCAGTATACCCCATTGCAGCCTGCAACCCGCCAATTAATTGACGGATTACCCCTGAAGCTGGACCTTTAAATGGAACTCTTCCTTCTACTCCTTGTGGAACTAATTTTAGTTTTGAGCCTTTATCTTGAAAATAACGGCTTGCTGAACCTCGTTCCATTGCGCTGATAGACCCCATTCCTCGATAGCCTTTGTATGCTCTGCCCTTGTACATGATGATTTCGCCTGGACTTTCGTCAGTGCCTGCAAAAAGTGAACCTATCATCACAGAATCAGCTCCAGCTGCAATAGCTTTTGCAACATCTCCTGAGTATTTTATCCCACCATCAGCAATTAATCTTACTTTTCTTGCTTTACACATTTCTGCAACATTTTGAATTGCAGAAAATTGTGGCACACCAACACCTGTAACTATCCTAGTTGTGCAGATTGATCCAGGCCCTATGCCAACCTTAACTGCATCAACGCCTGCATCAATCAATGCTTCGGCAGCTTCTTTTGTGGCAATGTTGCCACCTACTAGCTGCGTGCTTGGATACATCGCTTTTATTTCTCTAATGGCGTTAATAACGTTCTCAGAATGACCGTGAGCGGTATCCACAACAATCACATCAATTTCTTCTCCAATTAAAGCTTCACATCTTTCTATGCCATCCTTTTTGCCGGTGCCAACTGCAGCAGCAACTCTGAGCCGCCCTTTACTGTCTTTACATGAATTGGGATATCTATTGTATTTTTCAATGTCTTTAACCGTAATTAGACCTATACAACAAGAATTTTCATCTACGACCAGAAGTTTTTCTATTCTATTTTCATGCAGCAATTTCATTGCTGAGGCATTATTCACTTCCTGTTCCCGCACTGTAATTAGCTTGTCTTTTGTCATCACTTCAGAAACTTTTACACCCATGTTTTGGTCTTCAATAAACCTCACATCCCGATTAGTTAGAATTCCCACTAATTTAAATTGATCAACCACAGGAATGCCAGAATAATTGTGCTTTTTCATTAATGAAATTGCTTCCGCAACTGTTTTATCTGAAGAAATCGTGATTGGGTTATACACGATCCAACTTTCATATTTTTTTACCCTTCTGACTTCTGAAACTTGCTCATCTATTGATAAGTTTTTATGTATGCAACCTATCCCACCATGTTGGGCAATAGCTATTGCAAAGTCTGATTCAGTGACAGTATCCATTGCAGAAGATATCAGAGGGATATTGAGTTCTATGCTGTTTGTTAAATAAGTTTTCGTATCTGCATCACAAGGCAATATATTAGAATATGCTGGCAAGAGTAGTATATCGTCAAACGAATAACAAGCTTCCATTTTTTCATAGGCTTTATCTAAAGCTTATACGCCAATTGATTGAATTGCAATAGGGCTATGCAAAATTAGCTAGTAGAATGCTGCTTATACTCTTGTGTTAAGTTTAATTGCGTACATGCTGCAAAATGGAGTAAACATATATGTTCGCCTCTAATTAATACTATCTTTATTATTATATGAGATAGCTAAGTCAGTGTTTATAAATTTATACCATGTTACGCATAATTCAGGAAAGTGAGATTTGCTGGTTACGTGCCGGAATGACATCAATCCGTGTCTCCAACTCTACAATACCAAGAGCTGTATTTATCTGGGTATTAATTTATTCTATAGTTTTACTAAGTTTTCCCACTGCTCATGCTAATGAGGATTGGAAGATACGAAGAGTCTTTGATAACGTTGCTAAGTACATAAAAGTTGATGAAAAATGTAAAGACTTTGACGTTATTGAAAAAAAAAGTGATAAGTTTAATATCAAAGTTGCACAGAATTCTGGCAAGCACTTTAGCATACACTCCATTTTAAAAAAAGCAAAAGATTCCTTTGAATCTGGAGATAATAAGGCAGCCATCTCTTTCCTTAACCAAGTCACTGCAAAATTTCCTTATCATAAAAACGCTCTGATCGGACTGGGAAACATTTACTACGCCAATAAAGAATACGAAAAGGCTATAGAGATCTACACAAGACTATTAAAAGAATACCCTAGTAACTCTTATATATTAGAGGATTTTCTGACGATAATTTCACAATATAACCCTGATCTGGCGTTAAGTGAAATGTTGAAGTTGTATGATATACACAAAAACTGTGCTCCCTTATTGGCAAATCTAGGTCTGACCTATATAAAAAAGAAGGACTATGCAAAGGCTAAGGAGTACATGATAGCTGCAACTTCTCTTGATCAAAACAACATTTTTTATGTCTATAACCTAGCTGTTATTCTAGATAAGCTTTCAGATTTCAAAAATGCTGCAATATTTTACTTAAAACTGTTGAACATGGCCGTAAACTCAAAAAGCATAAGCGAAGAAGTACCTATACGTCAGGTGGAAGCAAGACTAAAATTTATAAAACTTTACAGATATACTTAGCAATTTCACAAAAGTTTGTACCTTGATATATTATTTTAGTTATCTGAACCATGTTTGTTTTGAACATAAGACCTAACCTGGCTATACAACCTACCAAAATACCATCGAATTTAAAAAAAGCCAATTGCTGTAAGGTAAAATATTTCTAGAGTCCATAAAACAGTGAGGTATAACCAATTGGTATCAAAAGCAACTTATTAGTTCAAGCTACTAAATACAACAACAAGAGAGTTGTGAAATTTACTCTAGGTCTCTTTGATGCGTCGAGTAAACTCTTCTTGTCTGCTAGAAAAAAGTGACCTCTCCATAGTAGGGAGGATAATCAACACTTAAACGATGCTCTTGTGCTTGGCTGTAGAAAACCTTAATTACGACATGATAGAATTACTTATCAACGCTGGAGCCGATGTTAACTCGCTAGATAAGAACAACAAAAATGCTATAATGCACGCTACGGAAAAACTGACTACCTCAAAAGGTTTATCAGTCGATCTATCGAAAAATTTGCCAGAGGAAATAATTTCTCACCCTATAGTACAATTTTTGTTGGTAAGAGGTTCTGAGTATTATATCACAGACAACATGGATATTGAAGGAAGGTATATTCCACCGATAAAGGAAAACGTAAGACACTCCTTGCAATCGGATCATATTTATGAAGAAATACCTGCCAAGAACATTGAAACACAACCTGTGATGGCTAGCACATCTATAAGAAAGTAGATGGTTTTGGAGATGATGATTCACTAAGTAGTGGCTACTCTAGCATAAAAGAGCTTGGAGAGCAGAGAAAATCAATTGATTCACCACACATATATGCTACAGTGGATCTTGCTGCAAAACAAGATGTACAGAAGCAAGACGATAAACATATCTATGAGAAAATAGATCACTTTATAGATGACGAACACATTTATGAAGAAATAAATCATTTGAGAAGGGACGACAATTCACTTGATAGTGGCTATTCCAGTGTAGATAAGGTATGCAACACAGCGAAAGTCTACATATGAGGAAATCTTTGATAACAAAGAGTGTAAGAATCCACTCTACGTTAGCGCAGAAGGGTGTAAAATACAGAAAAATCGATTGGTCATCAAAGCAAGAACCTATATATGCCACAGTGGATCTTGCTGCAAAAAGATCAAAAAGAAAAGCAAAATCTATAAAAGCTGATTCTGGCACTTACCACGGGCTAGTAAAAGATAAAAAAATCGGTGGGAAGAAAAAATAAATAAACGTAAATCAGAAGCTAATATAACAACAGGTCGAAAAGGGGAACTACAGGCTAATACTAGAAAAACTTCCGGTGCTAATGTAGAAAGAATAAGGCAGAAATGCAAGTCAAGTTATGATTCCGACTATGACTCTGATACAAAAGTGAAACAATCAAGAAAGCCTAAAGCTCCCAACTCTAAAATGAATTCAGTTCATGTTAAATGTGGAGTAGTAGAAGGTTATCGATACAGAATTACTGATGTATTACTTTAACTGTGTAGTTCGTGAAGGTTGTGGCAGTAAAAGTGTATTCTAAGCAGAGTTTTGCCTAGTACCTTTGCTTAGCCTAAGATGTTGTCTACCAGCTTTCTGTGTAGTTGGAATCGGTATTAGATAAATATTGAGTCAGAATCTCAATGCCTTCGTCGATTTCCTTCTCAGTGATGATGAGTGGAGGCAAAATTCTTACAACATTGTCTGACGTTACTCCAACAGTAAGTAAACCATGATAACTTAGTTCTTCTGCAAACTTCTGGCTATTCATTTTCACTTTTATCCCCAGCATTAACCCATTTCCTCTTACTTCTTCTATCATTGGAAATTTACTTGCCAGACCTTCTAATTTATTTTTCAAATACTTGCCTCTAATTTCAACATTCTCCAAAAAGCCGGAGCTGAGTAACTCATCAACCACAGCATTGCCTACTGAAGTTGCAAGTGGATTACCACCAAAAGTGGAACCGTGCATGCTAACTGCCATATACTTAGCAGCCCTTTCGGTTGCAAGACAAGCCCCTAGCGGGAACCCTCCTCCTATTCCTTTTGCAAGAGAGCATATGTCAGGCTCTACTCCTATATGTTCATATGCAAATAATTTTCCTGTTCTACCAGCACCGCATTGTACACAATCAAAAAATAGCAATATGTCGTTTTCATCACACAGCTTCCTCAGCTCCTTTATGAAGACTTCATCCATTACTTTAATACCACCTTGTCCCTGTATTGGTTCTATCAATATAACGCCTATACTATTAGAGATTGCTTTTCTTACGCTCTCAATATTGGGCTCAACATTATCACACCAATCAATATAAGGATTCAGTAGTTCAGAAAATTTCTGTCTATCGTTTGTAGCACAAGTTAAAAATGTTCTTCCATGAAATGCACCATGAAATGTTAAAATTCTATAGCGATTTTTACTGCCTTTTCCGTTTTGATAGGCCCTAGCAATCTTAAGCCCACATTCTACTGCTTCTGATCCAGAATTTGTGAAAAATACAGTATCAGCAAAGCTGTTGTCCTTTAGTCTTTCTGCAAAGTTGTTAGCAGCAGATATATTATAGATATTTGATACATGCCATAACCTTTCTCCTTGCAATTTAAGAGCGCTAATTAATTGCGGATTGGCATGACCTAAGCTGCTAACGGCTATCCCAGAGTGAAAATCTATGTAACGCTTGTCATTAACATCATACAAATAAATACCTTCGCCATAAGAAAAATTTATATTAATAGGAGAATAAACTGGCAAGATAGGAGAAATTGTCATAAAAGTATGGTATGCTAAATTTTAATTAATAACATAAAAGTCGTTATTTCACAATGAGAAGGATATGTATAAACTAAGTAAACTAACACTTTCTGCACTAGAGAAAAATAGATATGCAAAAGTTATCGCATTATTCTCATCAATTTTTTTGATTTTATTTAGTGTGATATATTTTAATTATTCACTAAGGAATAACTTTCTTTCTTCTTATCGTGACTCAAGTATAGGCTTAAAAAGTGTACTGGAAAATAGCATAATAAAAAAGTATCACTACTTACTAATAGAAAAGCACCAAATAAAATACAAGAACTTTGATTACATAAACCAACTGATAAGGCTACGTGCTGAATTATTACAATCGGTTAGCGAAGTGAAGAACTTGAGTTTAATACTATATGATCAAAATAGCAGAATAATGTTCAGTTACTTTAACACCCAAGATCACGATTATGAACAGTTACTTACAGATGATGAAATCGATAGGCTACTAAACAACCAAGAGATATTTTATACTACAGGAAATAAACTAGTTTCTACTTTTCCTATATTTCATGAAGGTGACATTAAGCCATCATTCTTTTTAAAGATCATTCAAAAACACAATAACTCTTATGTCATGGTATATAGCCTATTTTTAACGTTCGTGGGCTTATTATTAGTAATTTTAATACTAATAATGTTTTATTTGCACTTTTCCAATACCCAAGTGCTAGCTAAGCAACATAAAACTAATATCGAATTACAACAGATGAAAGAGGCGTTAGAGCAAGAAAATGCAAACAAGTTAAAGTTTTTTGCAAGCGTTACACACGAGCTGCGCACGCCACTTAATGCTATTATTGGATTTGCAGAGCTGATCAAAAATGAAACTTTAGGTTCGATGGATCATGCTCAATACAAGGAGTATGCAGACGATATATATAATGCAGGGACACATTTACTTGCTTTAATTAACGATGTGCTCGATTTTTCAAAAGCTGAAGCAAGCAGTTTAACAGTAGAAAAAGTGAAGTTTAACCTGAATAAAATAATAGATTCATGTTTGAATATGCTATCACCCAAATTAAAAGAAACTGGAATTAGTTTAAAAAAGGAGATACCCAATAAACAATTATTAGTTATTGCAGATCCCAAGAGGATGAAACAAGTTATAATAAACTTATTATCAAATTCAATCAAATTTACCCCAAAGGATGGCCTAATAAGAATGGTAATTAAAGAGAATATAGAAAAAAACTTACTAACTATTGAGTTCCATGACAATGGAATAGGAATAATGCAGCAAGACATATATAAAGTTATGTCTGTTTTTGGCCAAGCAGATTCAGGATATAGAAACGAGGGTACGGGCATCGGGTTACCACTCAGCAAAAAACTAGTAGAGCTAATGGGTGGAACTTTCGATATTAAAAGTGAAGCAAAACTTGGTACTACGGTAACGTTAAACTTCTCTTATGAAGAGCAAACATGTGAGGATTTGATTGATTTTTAACTGGAGTTTTTAGAAGCTCTGACTATAATATACTATCATACAAATATTATTAACGGAGCGGGATATGGAATTAGCAGTAGGAAATAATGCTCTTGATTTTAACTTACCAACAGATTCCGGTGAAAACTTATCATTGAGTGATTTCTTTGATAAAAAAAATATAGTTCTTTATTTTTATCCTAAAGATGACACTCCAGGCTGCACTATGGAAGCAAAAGGCTTTAGAGATAAAATAGATGACTTTTCTCTCCTTGATACAGTGATAATCGGTGTATCAAGAGATAGTATTAAGTGCCACGCTAACTTCAAAGTAAAATATTCTCTACCATTTTATTTAGTTTCCGATGAAAATGCTGAAATGCTAGAAAAATATGGTGTTTGGGTAGAAAAGAGCATGTTTGGTAAAAAGTACATGGGAATAGAACGCACTACTTTTTTAATAGATAAAAAGGGTAAAGTAGCAAAGATCTGGAAAAATGTAAAAGTTAGTGGACATGTTGATGAGGTTCTAGAGGAAGTAAGGAGAATATAAATTAAAAAAAACATCTAGGCTAATGGCTACCCATTGCTACATAAAAAAGCTGCAATTACATAATTTTCGTAACCATTCAAGTTTTGAACTGGACTCAAGTGACAATTCGGTTGTGGTAATTGGCAAGAATGGTGTCGGCAAAACTAATATACTCGAAGCGATTTCGTTGCTTGCTAAAAGCAATGGAATGAAAAAAGCAAAAGCTAGTGAGATGCAAAACAAATTCAGTAATGAAAATTGGACAGTGCACTATGGGTTCTTTAATGGAGTAGATTTCAATTCAATCGGTATTGCAAAGAACTTTAATAAGAAACTAATACAAATTGATGGGAAAATGCAATCAGGTTATCCATCGCTGTATAGAATATCCAATGTGATATGGCTAATTCCACAAATGGACTACATTCTTCTTAGTTCTCCAAGTGATAGGTTAAAATTTTTAGACCGTATAGTTTCATTGTTTAAAGAAAATTATACTTACTGCTACATAAAATATAGGAAAGCCAAACACGAGCGGAGTAAACTGCTAAGGAAGAACATTTTGGACGAGAACTGGCTTTCTAGTCTTGAAAATGTTATGGCTGTTAATGCAGTCAATATATTACGTATGCGACTATCTGTTTTAAAAATACTGCAAGGTATAATTGATAATCAGTCCACTGAGTTTTTTCCAAAAGCGAGTCTAAAACTCAGCAGCCAGCTAACTTCAAGCGATACTGCAGAATATTTTCAGAATCGTCTAAAGAAAAATAGAGAAAAAGACTCGTTAACCGGTAGAGTAACCTTTTGTGTGAACAATGATAAATTTCAGGTTTTTTACCAAGGAAGAGATATACCAATAAATTTGTGCTCTACTGGAGAACAAAAGTTATTGCTGCTTTCTATCATCTTATCCAGTGTAAAAGCAAGGTGTATTCACCACAATAAGGCACCGCTTCTTCTCCTTGACGATATAATGTCTCATCTGGATGAGCATTATAGGAGGGTGTTGATAGAGGAAATATTAAGTATTCAATGCCAAACTTGGATAACTGACGTAGATCGAAACAATTTTGATAGCTACGTTGATTCTTTCAGGTTCATTGAGTTACAAACGGGTGAGATGTATTCAAGTTAGCTCCAGCTACTCACTAGATCTCTTGCATAACTTCTTGGAAATAAATTTATAATAATTTTATATTTTAAATAAAATCTTCTTATTAGTATTGTCTTTTCTGTAAAAACATTCCTAACTTTCTCTTCACTTTTCCTGGGTCAGTTAGCTTTTTCTTAAGTGTTGCGTTGCTAGAACCCCAGGTATTCTTGAATCTTGATTATGGGAAATAGTAGACACATTTTCAACATCGTCTGTAGTGTTTAATTTAACCTCCTCGAACGGAGTGTCTGTATTGTAGTAAAGCTTTCCATCTATCCAGCTATCACAAAAATCATCTCCGCGGAAATTATACTTTGCCTTCTTAACCAATAGTGCAAAAAATTCTTTTCCATCTTTTTTTTGGATAATATTATATGTTCCAATATGAGAACCACAGAGTTTTATTGTTTTTTCTTCATTATCTTGATTCTCAAGCTTTATCCTTTTATACCTGGAATTGTTGCCTGCTATATAAAGGTAATACTCGATGAAGATTGTGAACATAAGATTGCTGTACCTGCCTGTAA
>NZ_JADAKK010000008.1:752-28779 GCF_020278625.1 Wolbachia endosymbiont of Mansonella ozzardi | reverse complement strand
TTTAGACAGTAGATCCTAGTATCAACTACTGGGATAACAGGAAAAGGCTACTTGGTGACAGGAAAAGGAGATGCTTGGAGACACCACTCGTTTTACGCAGCAGCAAGTTGGCATAAATTTTTTACTTCTGTAGTTTCTTCATTGTCATTATAGTCATAATAGTAGTTAAGTTGGAAGGCTTTTTCAAAAAATCTTAAGAGTAAGGAAAAAAAGCTGGAGGAGTTCAATGGAGAAATTGAAGATATAGCTACCGTAGCTCAAGATAAATTTGCGCATGAACTTAAAAATATCACATACGATATCATGGAAAAATCTCGCAGTTTGCTTACTAATGTTAACTCGCTGAAATCCAGCCTAGTTGAATATGCTGTAAGTTCAAATTTTATCAGCAAAAAGGGAGAAACAGCTTTAATACGTTCTCTCCTCAATGTAGTAAACATACGATAAAGGACTTATAGCAAATCAAGAGTTTCAAGCACTTAGGGTTGCTACCATACAGATTTAACTTAATATTAAATGCGGGAAATTTAGCTAAGATGAGTTTACCTGTGATTTATTTGCAGCATAGATCCAGCGGTTGGGATAACAAGTTTTAGTCATACATAAACAGGAGGTTAATATGTCTACTTCACCAAAGATACACGTACAACGTAAATCCAAATCTAAATTTCTTCCGGTTACTTTGAAAGAAGTTAAATCTTTTTTACGTGTTGAGAATTATCAAGATGACAAGTTGATCTCAAGCCTCATTTCTGTGGCAACCGACTATGCTGAATGGTATACGGAAAAGTCGCTGGTTAAACAAACGTGGCAAGTTTCGTATGAGGACTATATACCTCATAGGATCATTTAAACTATGGTACTGTGAGAATAATAATGTCTGTTACTGCAACGATATCTAAAAATCAAGAGAATGGGACACCTAGATGTTATTTTAGCGATGTAGGAGGCTACATTGAATTTTTTAGTCATTGAATGCAATAAGAGTTGATGTTGTGTATGAAGCTGGCTATGACAACGTTCCTGAGCAGATAAACTAGGTGTTATGCAGCATGTTTCTGCTCTTTATAAAAATCGCAAATCAGAAGTTAAGGGCTATTTATTCGAAGTGAAGAGAGTATATTCTCAATTTCGCGGACCACGAGTTGTATTGTAGCTTTTTTTGCTATCCCCACCCCTCTGTGTTGACTGTACTTTTAAGAAGGCTAATTATGGAGAAATTCAAGTTATAAATGAGTTATATAACACTAAAGGCAAACTCTGATTTTAAGAAGTACATTACCGACATTTATGATTACCTACCTAAGCAGGTTACTATTCCTACCTAAAAAATTGAGCATAGTAAGTTATAGCAACCTTCATATGCCGCCCAATTTTGCTACAAAGGCAAGATTTGCATGTGATATATATACTTATCATATAGACAGTATGTTTTCCATTATAAAGCGTATTAATCTTATTCTTGAAGGTTTTGATAGTGGGGCTATTTTGGAAAATAATTGTGCTGTAGATCAGCACGATGAAATTTTACATTCAACAATTAATTTTGACATTTTTGTCAGAGGAGGTGATAATGAGTAAGTTACAGCTAAAAATTAAAGATCATGACAATAGTTTTGTTGTGTTGAATAATATACGAAACTTAAGGTTTACTTTGCGTAATAATAGGGAAGAGATAAGAGATATTTCTTTTTTGGCTGGAGAAAAGTTCTTGGTTGTGCTGGAAATGGACACATTACAATAATAAAAATGATAGAATTTTAGATTCTGTATTAGCAGATGAGTTATTACGTAATTCTGCTATGATAAACTCTAATAATGATCGTGAAATTAGTTTTAATGTGAAGGAAAAAGTAAGGCTTAGATGCTCGGTTAAGTTGTATGAGAGGTATTACCCTGCTGCTTTTGGCAGCTTCACTGTGGTCCTAGCCAGTACTGAAGTTGTAGCTACCTTTCATTAATGTTAATTTAATCTTTTCGTATACAATAGTAACTGTGGAAGTTTTAGCTAAGTTATGGATGATGATTATTTTTTTAAGGAGAAGAGTGAAGAAAATAACGATAATAAAAGAAAGAGGAATTTAAAAAATGAAAATCAGCTGAACCAAAAAAAACATCCTAAAGAGAAAGACACAACGCAGTATGTTCAAGACTATTTAAAAGCTTTTGAGGGTATTTTAGCTCAAATTGACGAAGAAATCGATAATTTAGATAGTTACGAAAGAACTATGCAAGTAAAGCGAAGTATAGATAGGATCATAGAAACTTTGTATAGTCAAGCAGCGTCTGAAGACATTGACGTGGAATTTGAAGCCACAAAGCATACTCGCGATAAATCAGAATCCAAGAAAAGAGTTATGGAGAAGAGAAGAAAACAAATAATGGAAGAAGTATTAAGTGGTATGTTTGCCCAGCAACAAAAGGAGCTAA
Organism: Wolbachia endosymbiont of Mansonella ozzardi; assembly: GCF_020278625.1. Classification (GTDB taxonomy): domain Bacteria; phylum Pseudomonadota; class Alphaproteobacteria; order Rickettsiales; family Anaplasmataceae; genus Wolbachia. The sequence goes on along the minus strand of NZ_JADAKK010000008.1, from coordinate 26,349 downwards.
TGCACGCTAAACATTTAAGTCATGAACATGAAACAGCACATGATGAGGATGTTCTCAGAGCAAAGGTACGAATGAAGTCTTCAATCAAGGGAGTGTTGTTTTCAGTCATTGCTCATAGAATGGATCCAAAAAGGAGAGCAGGAGAAACTGCTGACGACAACGAAAAACAAGCTTGCATATATGGCAGGAAAGCAGTTGGTAGAGCTTTAGGTGCGCTGCTAAAAGCGTTTTTAACTGTGGTTATTGCAACTGTACGTGAAGTTGCCAAGCCACTTCAGCATATGAGCAAACAAGAAACATCTTTTGCAAAGCAAGTTGGGGAAAGCAGAAGTACAGATCCACAGAAAGGCCGATCTATGTAGATTTCTACGTGTAAGAGCCTAATTCACTTTCAGTTCCTCGGCATGTAAGCTACGTGGTAAAGACTCCAGCTCCTTTGCAGCGCTTAGTTCTTTATTTTTTGCATGTATACCAAGTTTGTTGAATTCTCGGGCAGCAGGAAACACCCTTGCTTCAAGTGAACCTGCAGTTTTATTGTAATGATCAACAGCACTTTTTAAGCTCCTGCGCAAGTTATCAAAATTTTCGCCCATTGTGCAGATGCGCTCGTATAAAATATGACCTAGCTCACTGATTCTTTTTGCGCTTTCGGCTATCATTTCCTGTTTCCATCCATATGCTATTGCCCTAAGCAGCGCAATCAAAGTGATCGGTGTTGCAATAATCACTTTTTTTTCCGCCCCAATCTCTATCAAAGCTGGCTCATATTCCAGTGCTGCACTAAAAACCCCCTCCCCTGTGAGGAAAAGCACCACAAACTCTGGCGTATTTTCAAATTGATTCCAATATTCTTTTTTGCCTAGATCATTTATATGTTTTTTTATTGCCAGAGAATGATTCTTTAATTTCTCCTTTTGTATCTGTAAATCATTTTGTGACATAGCATCAAGATAAGAATCAAGCGGTACTTTAGCATCTATTATTATTTGTTTTCCAGATGGCATTTTGATTATTAAATCAGGGCGTAATAAATTATCCTCGTTTTTATCAACTACTGACGGCTGAGTAAAAAAATCGCAATATTCTATCATCCCTGCCATTTCCACTACTCTTTTTAGCTGCATTTCGCCCCACTTTCCTCTAATGTGGGGCTTTCTCAAAGCATTAGCAAGGCTAGAAGTCTGGCTCATTAACGCACCAATTTGCTCTTTTAAGCCTTCATAGGCCCCTGCCCTCTCCTTCTCCAGCTTGCGTATCTCGCTATCAAACCTTTCTAATCTTTCTTTTATTGGAATTACAACTTCGTTGATTGTTGCTTGTCTTTTTTTGAAATCGTTTTCTGTTTCTTTTAATTTCCGATCAATTACTTCCTTTGCCAAATTCAGAAAATTATTATTGTTTACCTGCAGAGCATCAAGAGACAATGCTTTAAAAGCATTTGTGAATCTCTCCTCAGCTTTTGTCAGTAGATCTATTTCTTTTTTCTTTTCCTCGCGTTCTTTCTGCAGAGTTACTTCGAGCTCTGCATTGCTCACTTTTAAACACACTATTTCTTTGCCTTTATTAGTTAAAGCCTGCTTTGTTTCCTGAAGCTCACGTTCTAACTTACATAAATTACCTTCAAGGTTTACTGATTTTATTTTCTCCTCGCTCAGTTTTCTATTCTTTTTTGTAATGATATAGAGAAAGAGTAATAAGGAGAGAAAATTTAGTCCGAGAAACATAGAATTGAAAAGCATCAGAATACAAAAAAATCGTACTCATAATGCTATCTAATTTTTATTTATATAGGAAAGAAAAAAGGAGTAAATTTTTAAATGCTTCTTTTCAGAGATTTAGCTGTAGTGGATTAATATTATATACTACAACTATTGGCAGCGTGTGGTTGCGCTTCTAGATTATTGTTTTTTAAACCTAGTATGTTCCATCTTCAACAGTTTTAGGAACTATGATTGGACCTTTAGATGTCTGAGTTATACTAACAACTGTATGATTATTACTCAAACCTAACATGTTTTTCATTCCTTCTAACTCATTAGACAAATCTTTACCATCCCGGGATGCTATTGATTCTATGCCTAAGAATGTACCATTATCTCTACTGTTATTGTCTTTAATAAGTTCATCACAAGTAATTTTGAATATCCCTTTCTCGCATTTGATATATGCACGGTATTTTAGTTCGTCAATCTCAGTAGGATTAAGGCTAACATTATCAACGATACCTAGATCACTACCAAAATTTTTATCTGTATGATTTGTTTCTACAAATAGTTCCAGTACTCCTTTTTGGTTTTTACAAATGCTACCAATAACAGGCTCAGATTTTGCAAAGTCTGGTTCATTTGCTGATATATCGGACTCCTCAGGTGTTTCATTTTTTGGTGGATCAATATTGCTTACCTGACTTACTTTATTACCAGACCACCAGTTTTTAACACTATTCCAACCTGATGAAATTTTTCTTTGCAACCCACGAAATTCCCGTGTGATCAGCAATCCACTTAAAAAACTTTTTTATGCTTTGTCGCATATCTTACTCCTAAAATTAATAATAAATTAACTTGATTATTACATAGAAAGCATGACATATCAACTATCTTAGAGAATATTTTAGTATTTGCTTGAGTTTGTAACCTTCAGCTGTTTAATAGCATTGGTGTTCACAACCTCTCTGCCGACACGCTTAGTGATAAAAAAACTGACATAAGGTTTATTCGTATAATGGTCTCTCTACTATCTTATAAGCCTTTTTTTAATCTGCTATTGCGGTTACTGGCAGCTTGCTCGGCTTAGGTGGCATCTCAGCAGATTGATGCACTGGTATCCACGTTAAAGTATCTGGAGCTTCAAGTGACGAACTTGGCTGCCAAAAGTATTGGCCCGTTTGAGATTTCAGTAGTCTAACATCCTTCAATGTACTTCTATTTATCAAAAACGATGCATTTTTAGAATAATATTCATTTAGAGAATAGTACAATATCATTATTGAATCGCTATCCAATTTGTCAGTTTTAACTTGCTCTATTTTGTTATAACTGTTCCCATTGTCGTAAGCTAAGATTCCCTTAGGTTAAAAAGTGCCCTCACCTTTAATGAAAGCTTTGTTTTCTTCCTTACTAAAAGTCTCGACAATCTTTTACACCAGCCAACTTTCAACATCAACAAACGTGCCATCAAGCAGCTTTTGTGATACCTGTGGCTGAGCATATAACTCGTAAGTTGTAATGGAAGCCTTTTGAATTTTAGGTGTATCCATATCTTTTGCAAAATCATACTTGAGTTTACTACCACCATCCTAATCATCCACTGTTTCACCACTCTAACCTGCACTAGCAGGGTCATGGTCTTCTATAATGTAGTCCAATTTCTCAGTAGAGATTTTTTGACTTGAACATATTTGCCGCATTGGGGACGATTCTATTACACGCTTGTTTATACGTTTTACAATATGCGGAATAATTAGATATCCTTCAATATCGTTATCATTTCCACTGAGGGTTTCGTGCGATAAGCCGCTTCCCACTCCTTTTTGGATATAATCAGAAAAATATTTATCATTTGTGTTAGAATCTGTACTTACTTCTGAGCGCTAAGCTGCAGTTTTGATTAAATCCAAGCGTCTTTTGCAATTATTAATATCACCATCTATCTTGCATAGCTGCTCAACCGTTGCAGAATCAGCTTGTCCTTTGCTTTCGATTTCTTTTAGTCTGCGATCATTTTTTAATTTGAATTGCTCCCACGATGAAGCTAATTCGTTAACACGGTGAGCGATATCAGTGAGCAACATAGTAGCCTCCTTTGAAGATGAAAAATGATTAAGGTTTGTGTTGGATGATACTCTAATGTAGCTTATGCTTGTTATTCCAATGCTCGAATTGAAACTTAAAGATTCTTCCTATTATAGAACATACCCAATGAAGCAGAAAAAAACTTAATTCTTGAGGATATAAACTAAAAAACTATGTGGTGCCACTTACGTAACACCACACACTTATTAAATACTTAACACTTAACTAAGTTAAGTGAGGAAAAATATGAAAGATAAAAGCACTATACAATGTTTGTTTTTTCATGTCAAGCACTTTTTTAAATTTTTTTTGCAACCTCAATTAATGAGTGATTTCCATATTAATTCCGCCCTATTTGCAGGGCTGTCACTTTTTGTGATAGGCCTACCAATTACAATATGATCAGCTCCTGAACTTATTGCTTCTTTTGGTGTTTCTATCCTTTTTTGGTCATCGCGACTAGAATCTACACGAATTCCCGGAGTAATAATTGTAAAGTTTTTACCGCACTCTTTGCGCACTTCCTGAGCTTCCAATGCAGAGCAGACTATCCCATGCAGCCCAATCTTTTTTGCGAGCTTTGCAAGCAAAATTACCTGTGATTTCACCTCTTTTGTCACTCCAAGCTCATTTAAATCCTCATTGCCTATACTAGTTAGAATGGTTACTCCAATCAGTTTCATTTTCGCGTCTTTCACTACACTTAGAGCCTCCTTTAGCATTCTTGTTCCACCGTTTATATGTAACGTTAATATTTCAACACCCAAAGCCTTGATTGTTTCAACTGTTTTAGCTACAGTGTTTGGAATATCATGCAATTTCAGATCTAAAAAAATTGGTATATTACACTTTGCAACTTCTCTCACTCCAGAAGGACCATGAGCAGCAAAAAATTCTAATCCAAGTTTCACTATACCAACCTTACCACGTAGAGCATTAGCTAAAGATACGGCCTCACTTAAATCTTGTGTGTCCAGTGCGCATATTATTGGGTTCATCGTATACTTCCTTGCATAATTTTCTTACAACTCTCTCAGGTTATCACCTTTTCAAATAGGGATAGGTTATTTACTGCACTCTCTAGCTCTAATGTTAGACTAAAACTTCTAGCCCGAATAGCATTTTTTGGCTTTTGCGATACTGAATTCTGTTGATTTATCTGTTTTTGTTTTGTTCTTTCAAGAGAATGGAGTGTATCGTTCAGCCTTTTTATCTCTGTGCCTTTTATGCACTCAGGCTCTTGCAGCTGCTTTACATATACTTCTCTTTCCCTCTTGCATTCATTCTGACACTCTTACACAGGTTATTCATTTTCTTTTTTTGTTGGTCTAACTCGCTCTCCAAATCTTCTATGCTTTTTGATTGCTGACGTAACATAGCTTGCAGATTTTGTATTTCTGTTTGTTTATTACAACTAGCACGATATGCACTGTCTATTTCCTCTGCATCAACATCAGCATATTGTTTTGCCTTTTCTAGTTCTTTTTTAACACTACTATTCTCTTGAGAAAGCCGCTTATTTTCACTCTTTAGTCTATCCAATTCTACTTGTAATTCTTCTTTCTCCTCATCCCATTTTTATTTTTTGGTTTTTCATACATAATATCGCTTATTTCCCTTTTCAGTTTTGCTGCACATTCTTTTTTTTAGCTAAGTTACTTTTTTTCGTAACTGTTTACATAAACGTGAAGTTTTAAGGTGCAATGATTTCTTCACTTGTGCATAGCGTAATTCCTTCATTTGTATTCGTCTACAAAGCAACTCCTTTACTTGTTGTTCACGGTGTAATTTCTTTTCCTGTTTATAAGGCGCATTTATTATCTTTTTAAATTCGTTTACCATTCTGCATAATTCGGCTATATGATTCATTTTACCTTCTAACTTTTGCTCTAAGGATTCTTTTTCTTCAGAAAGATTACCTTTTTCAGCTTCTAACCGAACTACTTTCTCATCTAATTCTCTTACTCTTTTATCTAAATCTTGCGTCTCTTGAGTTAATTCATGTAATTGACTATTAGTCTCTCCACTTGTCTACTTGCAGCTTCTCCAGCTTCTTTTTCTAAAGATATTTTATTTTCTAACCTTTGCTCTTTATTCAGCAAATTTACTTCTCTCAACCTCCATTCTTTTATTACTACTAATTGCTCTGCACGAAAGTGCAATCACCAAAACAGACAACGTAGCCAAAGCAAGGATTAGAGGAAAAAGTACTTGAGGAGTTACAGCAAGCACTAAAGATGAAATTAACGTAAAAGTAGTCAAAGAACTGACTATAAGATAAGGCACGTTGGCTTTTTTAAACAAGTCACTTGTTATTCTTCCCATGAAAAAGCAATAATGGTTGTGTATTCTTATTAAAATTCTCTTACCTACGAGAGAAAATTCTTATTATAACTCCACACCTACGGTAAATTTTCCATTTTCTGTTGTAAATCCTGTTATATCCTCACTCCACTGTATTACTTCAGCGTTGCAAACCGTTTGCAAATCATCTTGTGCGGATTGATTCAACCTATCCTCTTGTATGTTTGCTTTTATCGTCAATTTTTTTATCAAATGCTTAACTGACACATTATTATCTGCCTTTATTTTCCTCACGAGGTTCAATATCTGCACAAAATTGTCTCCCATTCCTTCAGAATGCTTATCATAGATAAGTTCTTCTTTACTTGGCCAATTGCTTTGATTATGCACAGAATTATAGCTATATAACTGGTGGTATATCTCTTCCGTAATGTATGGCAAAAAAGGTGCAAATAACCGCAAAATAATGTTTAACACATATGCCAAACCCTGTTTCGCACTCAAGTTTGCTTCGCTGCTTACTGTATCTCCATACGCACGTTTTTTCACCAGCTCTAAGTAGTTATTACAAAAATCTTTCCAGAAAAATTCCTCTGTTGCTTCCAAAGCTTCGCAGTATTCAAATTGCAACAGGTTGTTCGTTGCTCTATCTATTACTTTGTATAGCTTAGACAGTATCCATTTGTCCATCGTCTCACTGATGGAATTTATGCTTGCTGTTTGGTGCTTTTCCATGAACATGGAGACAAATTTGCTGGCATTCCAAAGTTTTGTAACGAGGCGCTTGCCAATTATAAATATATTTTCGGAGTAAACTGTATCAACTCCAAGCCTTGAATTTGCTGCCCAATAACGCACTACATCAGCCCCATAAGTATTAAGTATTGCATGAGGGGTGATGACGTTGCCTTTTGATTTACTCATCTTCTTTTTATCATCAGCTAAACACCAACCACTGATCATGATATTTTTCCACGGCAGTGAATCTGCATGATAATGCGCTTTCAAAATCGTATAAAAAGCCCAAGTTCTTATTATCTCATGGCTTTGACTACGCAGGTCTGCAGGAAATATCTCGTCATAGCGGTGATTCGGTAAGTGAATCTCATTGTTTACTGCCAGCGCACTTAGCTGAGGAGTAATCGCACTTGTGGCCCAAGTGTCCATTACATCTTGATCTGGAATAACTTCTTCCTTACTATGCCCTGTCGGCAAATCCTTGAGTGGATCTATAGGCAGATCCTTCACTTCAGCTAGAATGATTTTGCCTTCTTCTCCTTTACGTTTTGAATACCACACTGGAAATGGTACACCAAAATAGCGCTGCCTTGAGATGCACCAGTCCCAATTTAGTCCTTCTATCCACACCTCCATGCGTTTTCGCATAGTAGCTGGGTGCCAGTTGCATTCTCTTACCTTATCTAACACTTTAGCTTTTTCCTCTAAAGTCTTGATAAACCATTGATAAGTAGGTAATATTTCAAGTGGTGCACCAGATCTTTCTGCACACTTAACAGAATGAGAAATGCTAGTGCTTTCTATCAAAAGTCCTTTTCCACTCAGGATTTCAATTATTCTTTTTCTTGCTTCTTTAACCTTTAGTCCATTTATCTCATCATAGATTCCAGCGTCACGGGCTGGAATGACACCAAGGTGTGGCGGAATGACATCATAAAGACTTATCCTCCCATCCTGGTCGATAATAATTTTCATCGGCAAGTTATGCTTTTGCTGCCAGTATATGTCAAGCTCATCACCAAATGTACAGCACATAACCAGTCCAGTGCCTTTATCTATTTTGACCTTATCATCAGCTATAATTGGAACTTTTTCCTCTGTTATTGCTACTTTAGCTGTTTTTCCAATCAAGTGAGTGTAGCGCGCATCCTCTGGATGGCAAAAAACTGCAACGCATGCTGGAAGCAGCTCAGGGCGTGTAGTTGCAATTTTGATCTGCTCACTTTCTTCGGTGGAAAAAACTATCGTGTTTAAGGATGACTCAAAGACTTTATCCTCTATTTCTGCTTGCGCAATCGCGGTTTTATCAACCGGGTCCCAAAGGATGGGTTGCATTTTCCTGTATGCGTACCCCTTGTTATGTAGGTCGATAAACGACATTTGAGAAAGCATTATAGTTTCCTTACTGATCGTGTGATACTCCAAGCTCCAGTCATGACTAATGCCAACTGATTTAAATAATTCCTTGAATTCCTGCTTTGATCTTTCGATAACCTCATGGCACATTTCTATAAATTTTTCTCTGCCAACTTCTTTTGCACGGGTTTTATAGGTTTGTTCTACCAATCTTTCAGTGGGGAGCCCGTTATCATCAAACCCAATTGGATAAAATACACCTTTCCCCAGCATGCGCTGAAACCGTGCAATAAAGTCTGTGTGGCAATAGCTGAATATATGACCGATATGCAATTTCCCCGATATTGTCGGTGGAGGTGTGTCTATAGTGAAAGTGTTATCCTTTTCACCACTCCATTTATAAATTTTGCTATTTTCCCACAATATGTTATACTTGGGTTCAATTTCTTTAAAACTGTATTTTTTTTCTAACATAAATATTTTCCAATCTTGAGCTCTAAGTTAACATAACTAAATAAAGACGACTACGCTAAAATTTTATGAGCATGTTATAATAAGTATTACTTGACTTTAAATTTTAAGGGTGTCTATAATAATAACTTATAATACCTAGGTTTATTATGGATTTTAAAAGTTTAGAAGATCTTGTTGATGCTTTAAGTGAGAGTGGTCGTAATCTGAATTTCCAACAAAAACAAGAACTAGTGAATTTATTGAAAGCAGAGTTGGAAATTGAAGGTGAGCAAAGCCTAGAAAACGCACTAGCTGCATTAAGAGAAGAAATAAAAAATGCACCAAAAACTGACAATGTAATAAAAACAGCTGCAATAAATGAATTAAAAGCTGATCTAGCAACAATTACTGCTGCTAAAAATGAACTGAAAAATGATGACGCAGTAAAAGCTGAAGCTGAAAACGAATTGAGAAACGATGAGACTTTTAAAAATACTGCAAAAGATGAAGCTAAAAATAAACTGGGAACTGAGCTAACAGATCAAGTAAGAGCTGATCTAGAAAATGGAGTAAGGCAAAAAGTAGGTAAGTCTGATCAGCTGGAGGCAGACTTAAAAGCTAAAAATGCCAAAGTTAAAAAATTAAAGAAAGAGTTGGAAGCTAGAAACACTGAAGTTCAGAAGCTACAAAAGGAAAGCAAAGAACTAGAAGCTAAAAAACAACCGACTGAACAATCAAGAGCTCCAACGCATACTGCTACCGCTGGTGTTGGTCTTGCTGCTGGGTTGGTAGCATTTATTGCACTTAAACGTACAGTTAGATTAGATATTTGGGTAACGGTTGGTATAGCAGTAGTAGCTGCACTCGCGATTAGTGGTGGGGCATATTTAGCACTCAAATCTAGTACTCAAGTGAGTGAAACACAAGAACCACAAAATGCAAATGCGAGAGGTTGTTGCAAAGCTTAACACAGTTTATTGAGCCATAGTAAGCTAAAAATATAGTTAAATAATTGTTAATAATAATGTATAATCATTAGCCTTTATTTCAGTATTATGGCTCTTTCTAAATTTCTCTACTCTAAAAATGATGTAGCATTTCGGTACATTTTTGGTACTGAAAAAAATAAGGATATTCTCATTCATTTTCCCAATGATATCTTGGGCTTTACTAGCAGGACGAAAATAAAAGAAATGAGTTTTTGAGTACTATGATAGATGCTGAAACTGCCTCCAAAAAGTAAAGCATTGTTGATGTTCTCTGTAGAAACGAAAATGAAGTGCAAGTAATAGTCGAAATGGTGCGACCTGAAAGTCTTCGGTCATATTGTTTAAAAGTTTCAAAGACATCCCTGTTACAATGTCCTTCAAAAGTTAATGGGGGGCAATTATTTCCTTTTTATTTAACGCTTCAATCATACTAATACGCTGACTTTTCACTCCAGATTTTAGTGCATGAAACCTCTCTCCTTTTCTACAATATCCATAAGCTTAATCTTCAGTATTGTCTATTCCTGATTCATCGATTTATACGAGATCATCAGGATTTTTTGTTGCTATAATCTTTACAAATTGAGTTCGTTTTTTCTCACTTCTTTCCTTACATCCGTAGGTCTTTTTTTTCTTGTGAATCCTATGTTTTAAGTGCTTGATGAATTGTCTGTCTGCTGATATTGTCCCAAAGTTTGGCTGTCTCTGATTGAGTTTTACCACCGTGCTCTTCTGCAATTTCAGTAAATGCATCTATGATTATATGCCCACGTTCCAGACTTTCTTAACTGAAAATCTCCTGTTTCCTTACGTCTCTTTCTCCACTCATATAAAGCTGCCTTGCCAATTTTAAACAACATCTGCTATGCTCCCTCCTTCATCCAAAGCTTCCATTACTTTTTTTCTTGAGTCATAACTATACTCTGCTGGTATCTTTACCTTCACTATTAAGAGAATTTCTTATCTAACGCACATATCAACTGTACTTCTGTGCTTTATGAAATACGCTGCTTATAGCTGCAGGAAAGCTTTTTAGACCATCAACACAGGCAACTAGAATATCTTCTACTCCTCTCTCTTTGTAGGTTGTTTAATACCCCTAACCAGAAGTTGGCTCCTTCGCTTTCAGCTAAATAAAAGCCCAGCACTTCTTTCTTGCCATTTTGATCTATGCCCAATATGTTGTACATACTTTTACTTACGCAATGTCCACCCTCTTTGACCTAAAAAATAGGCCATCCATAAACACTATTGGATATACTGATTTTGCAGCGGACGACTGCACCATTTACTGATTATTGGCAATAATTTACCAGTAACACTCGATATCTCTGCTACAGATATTTTATGGTCATAAACTTCCTCTACACGTGATTCTATATCTCTGTATCCCATGCCACTGGCATATGTGCTTAAGACCTTTGCTTCAAGCTTGTAATATAGGCCTTGTCTGCCTTTTTTTGACTTTTGGGGTTTTAAAGCTTCCCTCCCTATCTCTTGGCGTTAACAGCTTAAATGATCCTGCGCTTGTGCGTAAAGTCTTTTGAACTTCTCCCACTCCTTCAATTATTTTCTTCACTTTCAGCAGATAAGTGGTTTTCTACCTCACCTTCCAGACTTGCTTCCAACAGTTTTTTATCAATGGTGTTAACGCACCATCCCTTCCTGTCAATGTCCTACCTTCTCTTATGGACGACAAGATGTTTATTTTTAATTCTTTGTAATCTACCAAACTGGCAGTTCTGTTTACTATTTTTTGACCATATGTCAAACCTCCATTTTTATATTAATTTGTTATTTTTTCTCGGCTTGACATAGTTTATTTAACACTCCCTAAAAGCATACATTACGCTATTTAACTTCATTCTGCAACTCTTTGATTTCACTAAGGAAAAGACCAGTAAATTTTACAATAGTGTCAACATCAACGTTATTAGCCAACATTGCTTTTGCAACTTCAATTTTTCCTTCTTCATCCACCTTCTTTCCTACCTTCCTCCTTACCAATTTTGATGCCTTTTTCAGTGGCATCATCAAGTTTTTGAGTAGGGACAGCCTGCTAATCGTGAATACGCTTTATTTCTTGTTCATAAGGTATAAATTCCTTCTATGACCAGTTGAACCTATTTAACTCTTCATATGCTTTTTTGATTATTATATCACCTCCTGTTATTCTTTCCAATTCCCTTTTGCTGGTTTCTTCTGCATATTTGAAGAAGTAGACCCATTTTTCGACTATACTTTTCAATTGATCTTACTTCGTTTTTGGAAATTTTGGTAATTCAGTAAAGATAAAATAAAAATCTTTCAGATCGTGTTCATTAGTATCCTCGTCTCGAATAGTATACCTTGATTTATATTCAAACTTATCTGGAAACAGGATACAATCTGCTACGGCAATAAAGATAATCTCTTTGAGGTCTTCATATTGATCACCTTTATCAGCCTATCTTGAATACGCCTTATCAGCATAATATTGAGCACGTTTTTCGAAGCTCTTAGTTTTAGCGACCTGGTTAGGCGAGGAAGTAGTATTACTACCACTCCCTCCCTTAGAAACGCAGCATGTAGGTTTCACCACACTACACTTGAGCCCCTTATCTAAGTTCTTCTTTTCTCGAATCGGCTTGTCCTTTATGATTCCTTGGAATACAACATTCTTATGTGGTGACACCAACAGCAAAGAACCTTCTCTATAAAAAAGAGCTTGCTAACATTTTTGTTCGTTTCACTCTTTTATCAAAATACTTTTTCCATTTTTAAGTCAAGTGGATTTGCATTCGCCCTGATTTTAGTATGTTGTCTAATAGAAATATCGCTTAGTTTGAGTAAGCTCATAGACCTTATTTCTTTTGACCTGTCCTTGCATACAGATGTAGCGAAAACCCATTGGCAATGATCCATTACTTTAAAGTAACGATTCTTTATTCAACGTAATCCTTTACTGGGATGTCTCTTCTTTGCCCATTTCCATAAACTATACCAAATTTCATTGTAGATCTTGCTGAATGCTCTTTTGGCACACCCATAATGGTAATAGTTTCCCCATCCTCTTAATAAAGGATTGAGTGATTTGGTTACTACAGCTTACGAACTGCCTATATTTGCTTTTATTAATATATAAGTTTTTTTAAATTTCTTAATATTTTTCTTTGCAGGCGTAATAGTTAATTTTTTATCATATCCACGTATATTACAGCCAAGAAAGTCAGACCCTTTTGTAATAAATGTAATCTTTGTCTTCTCTTCTGACAGAGCTAGACCTCTCTCATAAAGGAGGAAAGATGATACTAATGGCTTGACCTCATTTTCTAGTACTCCACGTGTGTTTCCCGAGATAATAAAGTCATCCGCATATCTGAAAAATTACTCCATTTCCGATTTTATTTCTTTCTTGCTACCTAGTTTACCAAAGTGACTTTCTAATAACTTTTCAATACCATCCAAGGTAAAATTAGCTAGTACTGGAGAAATTATACCGCCTCGCGGGATACTGCAGTTGTGGGATATAAGGTTTCTGATTCTAGGAATCCAGCCTTTAACTAGCTACGAAGAACTCTCTTCTCCATAGGAATATGCTTAATAAACCATTCATGGTTAATGTTATCAAAACACCCTTTGATATCACCTTCGAGTATCCATTGTGGTCGATTGCGCCTTGCTAGTAATAAGTGACGAGCAGCAATAGCGCCTGCGCAGGATCTTTTAGGTCTAAAGCCGTAGGAGTGACGGTCGCCGATTGTTTCAGCTACCGGTTCCAATGCAAGCAGATATAACACTTGTATGGCTCTATCTTTTATCGCGGGGATTCCAAGAGGTCTTTTTTTGCCGTTAGACTTACTAATGCAAATTCGTTTTAGCAGAGAAGGTTTATATCCTCTTTGTTTTAACTGTTCTATTCCCTGAAATTTGGCATTGCAAGTTGACCATAGTTGACAATCTACATCTGCTGCGTTTTTCCCTTGTTTTCAGTTACTCTTTATAACAGCTAAAGCTTTGCTGCTAAAGGAGTGTGTGAGAAGATGCTGTAAAGCCTTTACCTTAACCCCATCTTTCTTGTTAAACAGCTTTAACAATAAGTATTCGTAGACTCGCAACAACTTCTTAGCATTTATTCTATGATAATTGGTTCTATGTTTCAGAGCTGTTGATAGGTGCACTTACAGTTTTACTTGTAATCATCTGCTTTCCTATCTTAAGTGGTTGACAAAGCTTCTTGTCACGAGGGACCGAATGGAAGTCTGCTCGTTTTCATGCGAATTAATGTTGCAAATTCTATCCATTTTGTTACAAAATGGCATTCGCTTTCTCCATTATATATCCATTAGCATTCCTTGCAGTTTGCTTGCCATTTAGGCAGAAATATAGGCTTATCCTGTTCCTCCAGTTATACAATAGTGGGTTAGGTGGCTTCTCTATACCGGTGGAATTATTATTTGCGTACATCCAGAAATGAGAAATGTAACTCATCACATTGCCTTTTGGTCAGAACTTATCAGCATCTTTAGCTCTTTAATCGTTACGATACTTATTAAGCTTCACTTACGTTCACCATGCCACTTAGCCTAGCCCTCCAACTACGTGATGCTTGCAGTTTATACTTCTCTTACGATTGAGCATCTTCCTTATCAAGAGGAGGTTCAATTGTCTGCATCGCTTGGGGCATCAACCGGTTGCCCGACTTGCACTGATACGTAGACTCAGATGGCAAAACATCTGGTTTAATAAGTCTTAGAATCCTCTCAGTTTCTTTCTGAATGAATTCCTCTCCTTTTTTTGAACAGTTTTTGACTCTAATTTTGAAGCCTGGCCAAACTGTAATTCTTGATAATGCTGCTTTCCATAAAGCTAACAAAATCAATAACCTCGCTGAGGAAGTAGGTGCTGAAAATCTTTATCTTCCTCCTTATTCGCTAGATTTTAATAAAATTGAGTATCAATGATTTGCCATAAAAAATAGAGTTAAGAAAAGTATCCCTATTTTTAGCTCCTTTCGTCAAGTCGTAGATTTTGTGTTTTTTTGATTATTCCTGACTATCATAAAAAGGGCTACACTCACTTGAATTGGAGAAAAAATGGGGAGAAAAATATCCATTGGCTGTGAAATCTTGGCAGAATAACTGAGAAATTTTATCTGGTTATTTCGAATATTCTGGCCCGGTTAGTAGACTAATTTATACTAATAATCCTATTGAGGGTCCACATCGGCGAATCAGAAAATTTACCAAAACCAAGGGCTTATTTACCAGCACAAATACCTTGTACAAATAGGTATATTGTTCTATAAAGAGGGCAGAGGAAAGTGGACTATGCCTGTATATGCTTGGGTATTGACTATGTCTCAACTCGGCATTTTCTTCCCTGACAGACTGAAAATTGAGTTAAACTAAAAATGCGGTTTGATACGGTTTATTTAACACTCCCTGCTTTTAGTTTTTATACTCCCTCATCAACATAACATAATTTTGTGCTGATTGTGTAATATGATTAATTTCTTTACTTGACATTTTTTTGAAAAATTTTGCTCGCCTGCCAGCCCATATTTCTCCACTTTTTATCACTTTTCCATGCGTTACTAGCAAGCCTGCAGCTACCATAGCTTCAGATTCCACAATTGCATGGTTCATTACGGTAGAGCCCATGCCAATAAATGCTTTGTCATGCACTGTGCATGTGTGCAGCATACAAAAATGCCCAACCGTTACCATACTGGCAATAATTGTGTCACCACCTGGGTTTCTATTCACGTGAATTACTGTACCATCTTGAATGTTTGTTTCGTCACCTATTTTGATTGATCCAACATCTCCTCTGATTATACAATTAAACCAAATGCTCGTATTTCTTCCCACTTCAACCTTACCTATGACGTGCGAACCACTCGCGATGAAGGCGCTCTCGTCTATTTTTGGTTCATAACCTTTGTATTTTAGAATGTGGTACATATTGAGTCTATAATTCTATGCTTTATATAACTTAAGTAAGATTTTTTCACTAAACAATAAATATTTTTTTGGGTCGGAGCATTTGAGTATACATCTCATTTCACTTTATGATGGTGTCATCCCAGCACGCAACGCTTGTATAGTAATACAGAGGTATGTGCTGCTATTCCTTCATTTCTGCCAATAGAACCTAACTTTTCTGCAGTGGTTGCTTTGATATTTACAAATTCGCTATCAATCTCCAATGTCTTTGATATAGATTTCTTCATTTCTGCTTTATAAGGCGATATTTTAGGCTCCTCACAAACTATAGTAATATCTAAATTAGATACACGGTATCCTTTTTCTTTTACTTTTGTAGTAGCAAAGCTGAGAAAGTAAGACGAATCACAATCTTTCCACTCAGCGGAACTAGGGGGGAAATGCTCTCCTATATCGCCACATCCCAGTGCTCCCAGTATTGCGTCGACAACTGCATGTATTACAACATCACCATCGGAATGCGCTTCTATTGCCATGTTGTGCTCAACTTCTATACCGCAAATTTTTATAAAGTTTTCAGCCTTACTTTGAACCTTAACGAACTTGTGTATGTCATAACCAGTGCCAACACGATATTTTTGTTCTTCAAGAAGAAGCTTTGCCATATTAATATCCTCTTTCGTGGTTAACTTAAAATTGCTTTTCTCACCTTTAATAATCGCAACATGTTTTTTGTGTTCTACCATTAGCGATGAATCATCAGTGAATTCTTTGGTTGATTGGTGGCATAACAATAATTCTTTGAAATTGAAAATTTGAGGAGTTTGTATAGCTCTGAGTTTTTCTCTTGAAATCGTGGACTCGATAAAATTATCATTTTTCAATGACATGGTATCTTCGACTTCTATTGCTGGCACTACTCCTGCATGTTGACCATCAACCATAGACTGAGCTAAGTTATCTATCAGAGCATTTGATACGAAGGGCCTACAAGCATCGTGTATAACAACAAAATCTGGGTTAATTTTTTGCAAGCTTTCAAGTCCCAACTTAACTGAACTTTGCCTACTCTTTCCTCCGTATATTGGACTTAGTAATTTAGTATCTACACCTTCTGTCATCCAAGTAGCTTGGCTACTTGGATCCATGTTTTCTTTTCTTATCGATTCCTGCCTTACGTACTGGAAGAGATTCTCCGCTGATTTTTCATTTAAATGACAGTTACATAAGAAGTCTATTACTTCTTTATAAAAACGTTCATAGAAATCTTTATAATCTTTATTAATTACTACTCTTACATAATCTATGTATTGGTTAGTCAAAAGTTTTTTGGTTGTATGAAATAAAGCAGGTTTACCTGCCAGTTTTATATACTGCTTAGGAATCGAGTCACTGCATCTACTTCCTACTCCTGCCGCAACTATTAACGCTGCTATTTTGTATTTCTTAGATCTATTAGTATGCATGTTTATCATTTTCAGCCTAAGTGTATAATAGCAGGTTATTTCAAGTTTCAAAAAGATTGACGGAGTTTTAAAGGCAACATCTGCTGCAGATATTTTATGGTCATAAATTTCCTCTACATGTGATGCTATATCTCTGTATCCCGTGCCACTGGCATATGTACTTAAGACCTTTGCTTCAAGTTCAGGATATAGGCTCTTCTGCTTTTTTTTTAACTATTTGGGGTTTAAAAGCTTCTCTTCTTATCTCTTGGCGTTAACAGCTCAAGTGATCCTGCACTTGTATGTAAGGTCTTTCCATTTCTCCCATTATTTTCTTCGCCTTCGGCAGATAAGTGATTTTCTATTTCACTCTCCAGACTTGCTTCCAGCAACTTTTTTATCAATGGTGTTAATGCATCATTCCTTCCGGTCAAAACGGTCCGACTTCCATTATTGATGACAGTATATTTGCTTCCAGTTCTTTATAATCTGCCAATTCGGTTGTTCTGTTTTCTATTTTTTGATTCATGTCAAACTCCATTATTTATTTCTATTATATTTTTACTTCTCGGTTTGACATACTTTTTTAAACGTTCCCATTTCAGAGTTTATCTACTTTCAAATTTATCCTTTTTTGCTTTAGCAGTTATCACAATTTCTCAATTATTTTGAATTTTTTTGGTTCAGTTTTTGACCATTCCTTCCTTAACTTAATGGCAGTGACGCTGAGATATTCCCAACTGGCAGAGGTTATGTCACTAGATCAAGCTTTATGCCGTGATTTTTCTGGATCCTCAGCAGGAGTTAGGCTTAGATCTGATGATTCCGTACTTGCCTTAGTAGGTTTTAACGGGTCTGTTAGCTTTTCCGGCTTATCTTCTGGAATTGGAACATGCTGATCCATGATGCTTTGTGGTCGAATTTCTACTTCTACAACTTCAGCAGAAGTTGGGATTGGATCTGATAACTATGTTTTGACATATTTGCCTTCTTTATCATATAAATCACGAAAATCATCCTTTTTTACGTAAGTTTGGACTTCCATTTCTCTAGTTTCTTTTTGATCTGTTGAAGACGACACATCAAGCCCTACATTTTTAGTAGCTTTTTGCTTTAGTTACTTGTTTTCTTCTTGTAATTGCTTTAAATTTTTCTTTAGCTCGTCAGTCTATCTTACTTTTGTGTTTTTATTGTTCAGATATAGTTTGCTTATCTCTAGTCAAATTCTTATTTTCTTGTATTAACCCACTAATTTTTTTATTAGAGCTTTTATCCACAGCTTGTGTACCCTGGTCTCGTGTTTCATGCACTTTAGCTTCAACTTCTTTTTGCTCTGATGTGCTCTGTAATTGCTTTAAATCCTCTTTGGTAAAATACAACTCTCTTTATACATGCGTTAAAATGTCTTCTTGCTCACTACGCTGACATTCTAGGCTATCTATTTCCACTTGAAACTTTTCTTCTAATGCCTCTTTTTCTTTCATTATCTGCTGTATCTTATCATCTTTCTGCTTAATTTCTTCCTCTAAATTCTTCACTTTCTTATCTTTTTTCTTGTTTAACTACTCTATTTCAGCTGCAAGAGACTTTCCATCAGATTGTTGAATTTTCTCTCTAAAGCCTCTTTTTTTTCCCTGTAATTCATTCAATTCCTTGGATAATTTGACTCACCTTTTTAGTCAATATCTCGTTTTCCTTTTTTGCTTCCATCAACTGTTTTTCTAATTGCTTTTCTTTACCGTCTTCTAGATCTTCTGATTTTTTCCTCAGATTGTTTTCCAGCTCTGCATTCTCTCTCACTTAATGTACCTAGCTTAGATTTATTTTTCTCTAATTTCCTTTGTAGCTCTTAGTTGATTTTGTCTGTCGGTTGGACTTTGCTTTCTTTATCTTTTAACTAAGATTTTAAATCTGCTATTTCGCTACCTTTATCTTTCAATTCTTGCTCTAATTCACCTATTCTCTGTTTTAACTGTCCAACTTCTCTGTCCTGTTCAGAAAGCCTCTTTTAATTTGCTTCCTCATTATTTGCCAATTTAGTTTCGAGCTCTTTAACTTTATCCTCAAAAGCTTGCTTTTTCTCGGTTAATTTCCCTTCCCTTCCATCACCTTCTTATACTATTTTTTTATTACGATCTTTTAACTCTGCACTTTTTTCCCTAAGGTGAGCATTTTCTTTCTCTAACTCTTTTACTCTATTCTCTAATTCCTTTACTTTCTAATTCATTTTCTTCCTGTCTGCGCTCTTCTTTACCACCAACCGTATCACTTTCAAATATTTCATCTTCACCACCAAACTCACTAGCACTAGAAGAAGAACCTCTATGTGGAGAAGGTGTGCTAGGAGAAGAATATCCACTGCTACATATAAGCGATTGTAGTGACTCAGGTTGGATCCGTATAAATGTTTCATCCTCCTGTATTAGCTGATTGCCATATTCTTGGCCATATCAAAAAAGCTTTCAAAGAGATTTTCCATTGATAAAAACTTCTTTATTTTGCTAACTAACTTTAATATTTTACTTCCCTCTTCCTCTGATAATGAGTTTATGAACTTTAAGCCACAAAATTTTGAATCGCTAGTCATTCTTTATATACCATTGGAACCCGCTTCTATAGTCATGCTACAACTTATACTATTACCTTCAGAATCCTTAGCCTACCAGTTAATTATCATCTCACATGAACCGGAGCATCAAGGTTATAGTGTCTCTCATTATCTTTTTTCCTGCGTGCAGTTATTTTACTGTTTTCTCCGAGGGATATGTGATAACCCTTACCCTCACTGCTAGCTTTTAAGATATCACTGATTTTTATTGGTTCTTCTTTATTTTCAAATCTAATGTTGAAGTCATTATCTTTTTTGAATACGCTAAGAAACTTTGATTTGGCAGAGATGATTCAAATTCTTCATACGTTGATTCTATTGATTGCTCGAATTCTTGGAACTCCTTTTCCCATTTCAAATTTATCTGCTCTGTGATGTTCTTATCTTTGTGTGAAGGACCATTAAGGTACCAGATTGATTTTTCTTTTTCTAGTTTCTCTATAGCTTCCTGAAAATTTTTGCCGTTTTTAATAGCCTCCGGCACATTACTTCTTACTGTTTCACCTGTACCTAAACTTTGACTCTAAACTATAAGTACATCTTCGTTTTCCCCTAGCATTACTTTGTCTCATTTATTAAATAGTATAATAAGAACATTAAAATTTTTAAGTTAAAAATTAATCAACAGAAGCGTAAATTAAATTGAGCATTTGTGGATTCTCTCTGTATACTAAAAGGTTATTTACTATTTAATAGATAATATGGATAATGCTATCATAAGAAAATATGATATTAGAGGTATAGTAGGCAAAGACCTGCAGATCAGTGATGGATATGAGATAGGCAGAAAATTTGGCCAAACTGTAGCTAATGCTTGTGTAGGCTATGACAGCAGAATGGATTCGCCGAGTATAGAAAAAGAATTGATAAGGGGCTTAACTCTATCTGGGGCAAGTGTTACACGCGTTGGACTATGCTCTTCACCTATGCTCTATGCTGCAACACAAATCATGCAGGCTGATCTTGGCATTATGATCACCGCTTCACATAACCCCAGCAAGTACAATGGCTTTAAATTTTTCAGCAGTAAAAAAGTTTACTCAGATCAAGAAATAAAGGAAGTTATAAGCAGTCTGATTAAGAACAGTACAAAAATTGGCAGCTCAATTAACATAAATATATATAGTGAGTATATTTGCATATTAAAAGGTGCGCTCAAGAACAACTCTACACAAAAGCTAAAAATAGCCTGGGATTTTGGCAATAGCCCAGCAAGTGGAATTACGAGGTATATTGAAAAGATCTTGCCAGATCATGTACATATCGTAACCAATAACTCTATAGATGGAACATTTCCACTGCACGACCCAGATCCCATAGAGGAGAAAAATCTCCTTCAATTGATTGATGTTGTAAGAGAAAATAAATGTGATCTTGGTATTGCACTTGATGGTGATGGCGACAGGGTACGCTTAATTGATAATAAAGGCAATGTTGTTTCCAATGACCATTTATTTATGATTTTTGCACGTGAAGTATTGGAAGAATATCCAGGAAGCAAAGTTATTGCTAATATAAAAATGAGCATGAAAGTACACGACTTTGTCAGCGGATTAGGAGGAAGAGTAATTGCATGTGCTACTGGACATTCACTAGTTAAGAAAAAGATGGTAGAGGAAGAGGCAAAATTTGCAGGTGAACTGAGTGGGCATTTTTTCTTCTCTGAGCTAGGTTTTGATGACGGGTTATATTCTGCTATTAAAGCTATTGACGTTTTACTTAAGAAAAATCAAAGTCTATCTGAGATGGTTGAGGATTTACCAAAATTATATATCACTCATGAAGTGAAGGTTGTAGTTAGAGACGAGAAAAAATCTCAAATAATTGAATCAATAAAGAAAACGCTAAAGAAACAAAATATTGCATTCTCAGAGCTTGATGGTATTAAAGTAACCAACAAAGATAATAAAGGTTGGTGGCTCCTTAGAGTGTCAAATACACAAGATTGCATTACAGCGAGATGCGAAGGAGATACTCTGGAAGATTTTGAACTGACTAAAAAGGTCTTGTTTTATTACATTGATAGTATCCGCTCAATGGAGTGGTAAAATTAGGTGGATAAGGTAGTGTAAAAAAACAGCTAACCACTTACTGAAGAACATTCACCTTCTGCAGCATTTGGTGATGGAGCAACCAATTTGCTTAAAATCTCATCTCTCGGTCCCATAGCATAAATGACGCCATCTGACATGAGGATTACTTTATCAACCACAGATAATAACGGTAGTTTGTGAGTTATAATAATAGTTGTGGTATTTTGCTTTCTTACAACGTTAATTGCATTAATTAAGCATGCCTCTCCACTACTGTCTAGGTTGGCATTTGGCTCATCAAGCACCAAAAGCTTTGTGTTTCCATAAAAAGCTCTTGCAAGGCCAAGCAATTGTTTCTGCCCACCAGAAAGTGTTACTCCAAAACTCCCTATCGTTGTATCATATCCATTTGGTAAGCTCAGTATTAATTCATGTATTCCTGCAATTTTTGCTGCTTTGATTATTTCTTCAGGATTTGGGTCTGACCTCATGCGAGCAATATTGGCTTTGACACTGGTATTAAATAACTCAATATCCTGAGGTAAGTAACCAACATAATTACCAAAATTTTCTCGATTCCAAGTGTATACATCAGCGCCATCTAGCCTGACTACACCAGATATGGGTTTCCATACACCAACGGTTAACTTTGCAATGGTTGATTTACCAGAAGCGCTTGCACCAATAACGCCCACTACATCTCCTGGCTCTATAACAAATGATATCCCTTTTATTGTTGGTTTGTTGCTCCCATAAGGAGTAAAAAATACTCTGTCAAATTCCAGTCTTCCTTTAGGTTCTGGTAGAGCCATAATTTGTTCTCTTTTTGGTGATATGAGTATAAGTCTTTGCAGTCTGCCATACGACATTCTGGCCTGATTTAGAAATTTCCAAGTATGAACTGCTGCATCAAATGGAGCCAATACTCTACCCATTAAAATTGAGGCAGCGATGATGCTACCGGCAGTTTTATGGGCTGTAATTGCAAGTAATGCACCTGTTCCAATTACCGATATTTGCAGAGTCGAGCGCAGAAACTTAGTGATTCCAGTAATTACGTTAGAGCGATTTTGTGCTTTAATTTGCATTGCACGGTTCTGGTCATTTCGTTTGCACCAATCAGAAACTATAAATTCTGACATACCCATAGCTTCAACCACTTCTGCATTTCTTGTTGCAACATCTATAGTATTGATATTCCATATAGTTTCTTCGTTAATTTCTTGCAATATGCGTTTAGTGGCAAGTTCATTCCATATTGCCATAGAAACTAACATAAAGATTCCGGAAATAGCTATAAACCCCGTATAGGTATGTATCATGAATATCACAATAAGGTAAATTAATGACCATGGGGTATCAAATAGTGAGAATATTCCATTTCCTGTAATAAAGTTTTTTATCACTCCAAGATCTCGTATTGCTTCACCACTGGAAGTTGAGCTCTGCACTGATGTTAGCCTAATTGATCTTACTATCAGATCTGGTGTTGCAGTTTTGTCAATCCAGTCACCAATCTTTGCCATGGCTAAATATCGACAGGTTTCGAGCATTGCAGAACACGCAAACGCGGATAAAGTGATGATTGTCAGCATAACTAGCGTCGATACGCTTTCACTCGATATCACCCGATCAAGCACCTGAGAGGTGTAAAGTGGCAGAAATAACATTAACAAGTTGATTCCTGAACTAAACCAGAAAATGAACCAAAATGCACTTTTGCACTTCTCTAAGCAGGTGTATAGCGTACTTTGCTTCAATTCCTTTTTTATCGATGGCGTGATTTCCATAATCTTTCTTTTAACTTGATTACATGCACCATATACAACTTTTATTGCAAAAATATTAACAGCAGCTACTGACTTTAAGTTGATATAGTAAAATATTAATATATATAAATAGAAAATATAAACAATGGCAAAAGAAATAGCTTTCTTTACTACCTAATTCAGAATGGAGAGTCCTTAACAACTTTCCAATTCCCACTTCGGCCTTGGTGCAAAATTTAGTGAATCCATATAACTCTTCTGTAATTTTTCGATGCCTGTCCACCCAACCATTACTGCATTGTCTGTACATAGGTTGCTTGGAGGAAAGAACACGTTCAAGTTTATGTGTTTCTTTAATTTTTCCCTCAGGAAATTATTTGCTGCAACCCCGCCAGTAATTACAAAATCATTGATTTTGATATTTAAGGATGCAGCCATAATAACCGCATTTTTGACTCTATCGAGTAATATATCGCTAATACACTCTTGAAATGAAGCGCATACATTACACACATCTTGCTCGCTCATTTCAAGTTCTTGCACTAAGTTTTTTACTGCTGTTTTGACTCCAGAAAACGAAAGATCACATCCAGGACGTTTTTTCATCGTTCTTGGAAGTTTAAATCTTGTGCCATTACCTTTTTCAGCTAATTTTTCAATTAGTGGGCCTCCAGGATAGCTTAAACCCAGCATCTTAGCAACTTTATCAAACGCTTCACCCAACGAATCGTCTAGTGTTTCTCCAAGTTTGATGTATTTACCCACATCCTGTGCGATTAAAAATTGGCAATGACCGCCTGATATCAATAAGACTAAAAACGGAAATTTGACTTCATATAGTAACCTAATAACCAGTGCATGTGCTTCCAAATGATTAACTGCAATGAATGGTTTTTGTGCTGCATGTGCAATCGCTTTGGCCATCATTGTGCCAACTATTAATCCACCTATGAGCCCTGGTCCTGATGTTGCTGCAATCGCATCCAGATCACGAAAATTAAGGTTAGATTTTTCTATAGCGCTTTTTATTAGATCACTTAAACGCTCCATATGAGCACGTGAAGCTATTTCGGGGATCACCCCACCGCGTTTTTTGTGTTCTGTTTGAGAAAGAATCTCATGGGCAAGGACTTGCTTATCACTATCTACAACTGCTGCAGCAGTTTCATCGCAGCTTGTTTCAACAGCTAAGATAGTTTTCACGTATGTTCGAGTGCTTTAATTATAAAAACTATACTTTAAAATGCCGTGAAAGTTAACTATATTCTGCTAAGTTAATCATCATCCCCAAAGATAGAGCTAATTTTTTTGCCTCCAGGAGAAAATTTACCAGTCCAGCTACTTTGCACTTTGGTCACGTCTTGAATGGCAGTTTTGTTGCTGTATTTCTTTATTTCCTTATCTATTCTGTCCATTATTTGTGGGTCTAGGCAGTTCTTTTTCCATTGGTCAGTAGCAAGAAATACCCTGTTTAAATTTTGAGTGCGAATTAAGTACTCTTTATCTTTAGGATAAATCTCCTGAGCCCAATCAAATAGCTCAAGATAGCGTGCAAATAATTCCGACGCGCGTGATTTTGCAGTCTAATAAGCTTGTATCTCCTTAAATATAACTTGACCGATAATTCTCTGTATAAGAATCTTTGCTTGCTTTAGGTTCTGCTCAATATCCTGATAGACTTTATGGAGAAATTCCTGCTCTAAGCTTAAGTTCAGCTCATTTTCAACCATATGTGAAAGTTCATATACTGTAATGTACGGATTTGACCTTCTCAGCACAATAATGTACCTATTTACACTGGAGGGTTGAATTATCTTACATGCTCCTTCTTCCGTATCCGTCAACCCCTCTCGATATATTTCAAATGAGATCCTATTTCGCTTTATTAGTTATAAAGTAAGGTTTAATGTGTTCTTAAACTTTTCAAATTGGTAGAGATACTCTATATACCGTGTGGTATTTTCACTATTCCCCACTTTTTAGTAGCTTGCCTTATTAAGTTACTAATTAGCATATTTTGTTACTACAGCGATATTTCTGCTTTATACTCGGAAATTGATCCGTTACAAAGTGTTTTTAGGGATCTTCATTGTATATATAGCCAATACCAAATCATGCATATACGAGCATAAGTCTACAAGAAGGATATCACGCGAGCAGCTAACGCAGAAACAAAAAAAA
>NZ_JADAKK010000008.1:0-742 GCF_020278625.1 Wolbachia endosymbiont of Mansonella ozzardi | reverse complement strand
CTACTTGACAAGTAGTTTTTTGTTTCTATTGGGTAGCTTTTCTCCACTTTTGTCTATCGGCTTTCTGTGTAGTAGAATTGGTATGAGTTACAGAACAGCAAAAATTGCCATTCTGTATACAGCAGGGCAGGGACTAAATCCTTTGTTGTTTTTCCTTTCTCTCATTTTCTTTCATTGCTAGTATCGTCTTCTCTGCATATGCCTCACTTTCGGGTATATCGGGCTATTTAAGTTCAAAACAACATTCTAAAAAACTTTTCTATGTAATTTAATTCCTGTACATCATTTACTGCGTAAAGTGGTGCTGTTTGCTGCTCAATACCCGGTACTTCTATAAGAACTTTGCCTACTTCTTGCCCTTTTTTGATTGGTGCAGGTATCATATCTTTATATTCAACGCGCACCTTAATTTTATTATACAAGTTACGACTATAGGTTATAGTAATATCGTTTGCAACTGTGATGGGCACTTTCCTGTCTTTTCCGTACAGAACATTTATTTTCTCAACTACGTCATCCTTAGCGAATATCTTTCTAGTGCTAAAATGATTTAAGGAATACTGTATCAGTCTTTTTGCTTCTCCTATTCGCTCTCTTTCAGTACTTAACCCATTTACGACGGCGAAAATTCTCCTATCGTTTCGTTTTGCGGATACTACAATTCCGTAACCGCCAGCATTTGTATAGCCAGTTTTTAGGCCATCAACTCCGATGTCGTGAAAAAGTAGAGGATTTTTATTTT
>NZ_JADAKK010000058.1 GCF_020278625.1 Wolbachia endosymbiont of Mansonella ozzardi | reverse complement strand
AAAATTAAACAATAATACGCCAAATACAAGTTTTCTTGTCATTTTAATCTGCACAAATTGCAGAGATAAATAGCTTCAGTATTATGATAATTGGATTAGTGGAGGTTATTAGGCAGTTTTTACCTAAATAATGCTTAGGCAAAAACTATGCTAATGCTTTAGTGTTTCTAAGCCAGAAAAATTATCGTCCTTGTTTTTTACAGAGGAAGATGGTGAATTGTTTCCATTATCGCTTTCAATTGGAATAGTAGACTGTATCAAAGCAATTTTTATAACCTCATCAATGTCCTTGACAAAAACTACATCGACTTTTTCTTTGATGCTTGCTGGTATTTCTTGCATATCCTTTTCATTTTCGCTAGGGATAATCACAGTCTTGATTGATCCTCTAAGTGCTGCAAGTAACTTTTCTCTCAAGCCTCCAATAGCTAAAACTCTACCACGCAGTGTCACTTCACCTGTCATAGCAACACTTTTGTTAACTGGTATGTTTGTCATAAGAGAAACAATGGATGTACATATTGCACTACCAGCAGAAGGTCCATCCTTTGGTACAGCACCCTCAGGTAGATGCAAATGTATATCATTGTTTTGAAATTTTTCAGGCTTTATGCCAAAGAATAGACAATTTGATCGAATATAACTATACGCAGCCTTTATGGATTCTTGCATAACCTCTCCAAGTTTCCCCGTATATTTTATTTCCCCCTTACCTGGAATCAAAACTGACTCTACCATTAAAATATCACCACCTGTTTCAGTGTAGGCTAGTCCAGTTACTACTCCCACTAAACTCTCATTTTCTGCAATACCAAAGGTATATTTACGCACTCCTAAATAACCCTGTAAATCGTTAACTCCCACACATATTTTCTTATTTTTACCTTCTAATATTTCTTTCACTGCCTTTCTCATGAGCTTTGCAAGCTCCCTCTCCATACTGCGAACGCCACTCTCGCGTGTATATAAACGTATCAACTCATACAGTGCATCGTTAGTTATACTCCATTCTTTCTGACGCAAACCATGCTCTTTCTTTAATTTGGGAATTAGATGATACTTAGCGATGCTAATTTTTTCATCTTCAGTATAACCAGATAATTGTATGATTTCCATCCTATCATGCAAAGGGTGTGGTAAGTTCAAGCTGTTTGCTGTAGCGACAAACATTACACTTGAAAGATCAAACTCAACTTCTAGGTAATGGTCCGTAAAGTGCTTATTGTGTTCAGTGTCCAAAACCTCAAGCAACGCAGATGCAGGGTCGCCACGCGAATCAGAACCCATCTTATCTATTTCATCAAGTAAAAAAAGTGGGTTGCATGAATTAGCTTTTTTCATGTGTTGAATGACTTTGCCGGGCATTGAGCCAACATAAGTTTTTCTATGGCCACGTATTTCAGATTCATCACGCACACCACCAAGAGCTATGCGAACAAAATCTCTTCCTACTGCCCTTGCCATAGACCTAGCTAAAGAAGTTTTACCAACACCAGGTGGTCCCAATAAGCAAAGTATAGGACCCTTGATCTCTTTTACTCTCTTTAACACTGCCAAAAACTCTATTATTCTATCTTTTACCTTCTCTATACCATAATGATTTTCATCTAAGATTTTTTTAGCTGCATTTAAATTAATTTTTGCATCTTTGTATTTTCCCCATGGCAGATCAAGCAACCAATACAGATAATTAGATATAACTGTAGCTTCAGGAGAAATGGGATTCATTTTCTTATATCTTTTCAACTCAGTTATAGCTTTCTCCCTTGCTTCCTGAGAGAGCTTTATTTCTTCTATCTTTTTTTCAAATTCATTTATTATATTTCCTTCTTCTCCATTCTCAAATTCGCCCAATTCTTTCTGTATAGCTTTCAACTGCTCATTGAGGTAGTAAGCTTTCTGAGTGCTTTCAACTTGTGATTTAATTGTTTTATATAAACGGTTTTGTGCATTCAAAATGCTGATTTCTCTCTCAATAAAAGTAAAAGTTTTTCTTAAACGTTCCCCCGGACCATAAGTCTCAAGTATGCTTTGCTTACCTGATGCTTTTATATTCAAATATGAAACTATCGTGTCTACAAGCAGATCAATTTCTTTGATCTGCTCAACGGGATTAACAACAATATCAGGCTGGTTTTTCTTGTTCAGTTTACACCAGCTATCAAACGCACCTATAACAGATCGCTTTAAAGCTTCCAGATCGACATTATCCTCATCTTCCTCATATTCATGATAATTATCCAACTCTACTCTAGCCTGTAATAAAGTATGAGAGTCGATATACTCAACAGCTCTTCCTCTGCTGATTCCTTGGATTACAACTTTTACCGCATTATCAGGCAATTTTATCAATGGCTGTACAATATTTGCTAGCACACCTACTTCATAAAGATCTTGTGGCTCTGGGTTGTCAAGAGAGCCATCTTGCTGTGTCACAAGAAAAATCTTATTTTGGTGACTACTATTATTAATTGCATACTCTAACGCATTAATGGATTTTTCCCTGCCTATAAATAAAGGTACCACTACACTTGGAAAAATTACCACATCTCTTAAAGGCAATACCGGCAATGTAGCAAAATCAGAGTCCATAGCACACTCAATGTTCATAATACATGCTTAAATTAACCATCAACCCCCTGCTACAACGCCACCCTTGTTGCCACGATTGATCACTACTTTTCCTGATTCCACCATTTCCTTAGTAACTACTATTGTACTACCTTCAAAACCCCCGTTTCCAACTGTATACATAACATCAAGCAAGAGTGACTCTAAAATAGCACGTAACATTCTTGCACCTGTCTTGTAACTCATAGCTTTTTCAGCAATAGCTGATACCGCGTTATCTGAAAATTCAAGATTTACTTTGCTAAACGTAAGTAATGCCTTGTACTGTTTTATTAGTGCATTTCTTGGCTCTACCAGTACATGTACTAAATCTTCGTGATCTAACTCATCTAAAACAGCAGTTATTGGAACACGCCCTACGAACTCCGGTATCAAACCGAATTTAATTAAATCTTCAGGTTGAACATCACGTAAAGTATTTTTTTTCCTTTGCTCTTTAGATTGACTGATATCTGCTCCAAAACCAACTGATGTTCCTTTCTTTCTTGCTTCAATGATCTTGTCTAAACCTTCAAAAGCCCCTCCGCAAATAAATAGTATATTATTAGTATCTACTTGTACAAATTCCTGTTGTGGGTGTTTCCTTCCTCCCTGTGGCGGAACGTAAGCAACTGTGCCTTCCATAATCTTAAGTAGAGCCTGTTGGACTCCTTCGCCTGAAACGTCACGTGTTATCGAAGTACCTTCAGATTTCCTTGTGATTTTATCTATTTCATCTATAAACACTATACCACGTTGTGCCTTTGCAACATCATAATTTGCTGCTTGCAATAGACGCGATAACACGCTTTCCACATCATCACCTACATAACCTGCTTCAGTCAGAGTTGTTGCATCAGCCATCGCGAACGGCACATCTGAAACTTTAGCGAGCGTTTTGGCTAGCAAAGTTTTACCAGAACCAGTAGGACCAATGAGCATTACATTCGATTTTTCGATTTCAACATCGCTTATAGAGTGAAATTGTGCCATAGACTGACAGTGGTTATACATTGCTACAGACAAAACATGTTGTGCGTGTTCTTGACCAACAACATGCTTACTAAGAAAATTTTTTATATCTTCAGGTTTTTTTAGTAGCAACTTCACATCAGACATATAATCTGAATTAAATGCCCCACTTTTCTTTTGGCTTATTGCTCTATGAGATAACTCTATGCACTCATTACAAATAAACACTTTCAAACCGTCTGAAGAATTAGTAATTAACTTATCTACTTCATTTTGTGCTTTATTGCAAAAAGAACAGTAGTGTAAATCATCATTGTTGTCCATCAACTCACCTTATTGTCCAATTCTAATACTTTCAATCTTAATATCTTTACGCTCAGCTATTACTCTGTCAACCAAGCCAATTTTCCTGGCTTCTTCAGGATCCATGAATTTATCTCTTTCCATCATTCTTTCAATTTGCTTCAGTGAACTTCCAGTATGCTTTTCATAAATCTGATTTAGCTTTTTCTTAATTCGCAAAATTTCATTAGCATGTATTTCTATATCAGTTGCCTGACCCTGACAACCACCAGATGGCTGATGTATCATAATTCTTGAATGAGGCAGAGAGTAACGCTTACCTTCTGTACCAGCTGCAAGCAGCAGAGAGCCCATAGATGCAGCTTGACCTATACACAAAGTTGAAACATCTGGTTTTATATACTGCATTGTATCATAGATAGACAAGCCAGCAGTTACAACGCCACCTGGGGAGTTAATATACATAAAAATGTCTTTATCGGGGCTTTCCGATTCTAAA
Source organism: Wolbachia endosymbiont of Mansonella ozzardi (assembly GCF_020278625.1). Classification (GTDB taxonomy): domain Bacteria; phylum Pseudomonadota; class Alphaproteobacteria; order Rickettsiales; family Anaplasmataceae; genus Wolbachia. The sequence goes on along the minus strand of NZ_JADAKK010000058.1, from coordinate 2,543 downwards.
AATAAAAGCTGTGCTACTATTACGCTGGCCATATTGTCCTCAATAGGACCAGTTACAAAAATTATTCTTTCCTTCACTAACCTCGAATATATGTCATAGGCGCGTTCACCACGACCAGTTTGCTCAATTACAATTGGTATAAGAGTCATACCTTTTCCTACTAAATATTATCAAATAATTCCTTTAACCCTTTCACAGAAACAATCTGCTCTTCTTTATTAACTTTTTCTATTATATAATCTGTAACTTTATGCTCAAGAGCTTGCCCTCTAACTAACTCCTGAAATTGCCTGTTTGAGCTAAAATGTTTCAATGCTCTATTAAGCAGCACATCTTTATTGACATACTGGTTCAGAATAACATTTAAAACATCATTTTGAGTTAATGATATTTTATGTTCTGTACTGAACTTCATAAGTAACATTGCAAGCTTTACTCGTCTTTCAGCTTCCTTACAAGAGTCATCTTTAGAGTTCAACTCTCTTTCCACTCTCTGCTGTTCCTGTTTTACTACGTCTGTAGGCAAATCAAAGCTGTAACTAGCATCCAAACAATCAAATAGCTCCTTCTTAATTAATAGGTCTCCCATTTCTTTACATTGATTATCAATTACTTCTTTTGCATGATTTATTAGCGAAGAATAATCCTCAAAACCAATCCTCCTAGCTACTTCATCATCACTTTCAAAATCTTCGGCAATCTGAATATCATTAATTCGGACAGAAAAAGTAGCCTCTTGTCCCGCAAGGGAAATTACCTGGTAATCCTCAGGGAACCTCAACTTAAAGCTTTTTGTTTCTCCTTTTTTCACGTCAATTAATTGATCTTCAAACCCATCGATAAATGCTCCGGATCCTAAATTAACAGCAAAATTTTTGCCACTTCCACCTTGAAAGAGTTTGTTTCTAATCCGCCCTTCAAAGTCAATTGTCAATTTATCCCCATTTTTCGCTTGATAAGAATCATCATCAACAGAGATAAGATTAGGAAATTTTGTTTTTATAGAATCAATAAATTCTTTTATGTCTCCCTCTTCGATTTTTGCCTCAACTTTCTTCAAATTTATTTTACCAAGATCTATTGTTGGAACTTCTGGCATTGACTCAAAAGACAGTTTGTATACAAAATCGCCTTTTTCATCCCTTTTATCCAGATCTGGTAATGATATAATATCAATCTTAGGATGAATGTGAGACTTGACTTCAATTTTTTCCATTAAATCACTTGAGCAATAGTCAATCGTATTATTCACTACATATTCCAAAACTTCACTTTTATAGTTTTTAACAACAAGGTCGTAAGGCGTCTTCCCGGATCTAAATCCAGGCAATTTTGCATTCTTCACTACCTCTTGTAATCTAGAATTCATCTTTTGTTCTACATAATCGCTACTAACTGTGATTTCATACTCATGCTTTAGTTTATCTACACTAAGCTTCTTATAGGTATATATATTACTTGATGTATCTACTTCGACTGCATTTTGAGGTATGTTACTAGACATCATAACCTATTTATCAATGTTTTAATTTATATTTTTACAAAGCTATTTTACTAGAATCTCAATAAAATACAATCCTTAAGAACGAGTTTTTACACAAACATTAGAGTATATTTAGTGATCATAAACCTTTTTTTTAATCCAAGTACATGATTTTGAGTGCGGATAGAGGGACTTGAACCCCCACGAGCAAGCTCACCAGGACCTAAACCTGGCACGTCTACCAATTCCGCCATATCCGCAGGAATCTTTCAGCAACTTATAGCTAACACAAACTATTCCTGTCACCTTAATTATAAGTACCGTCTTAAAAAGACTCAAGGTCTTAAGTCTTACTTAATTTATAGTATTTACACAATCAAAAAAGCTTATTAACATTCCTTATGAAAATTCTAAACCTAAAAATCAATAATGAGACTAATAACAAGCTTCTTACTTGGAATTTTTCTAATTACACAGAGTGGCTGTACACCACTTATAATAGGTAGCGTAGTGGCTACAGCAACAGCAATAACAACACAAGATAAATCTTTGGGAAATATTGTTGATGATACAACTATGGTAATCAGAATCAATAAAGGGCTCCTAAAGCATGGACTATTTTCAGCTATAAAGGTTAAAGTAAGCGAAGGAAGAGTATTGCTCATTGGAAACGTTGATACCCCTGAAAAGCAACTCACAGCAGAGAAAATAGCTTGGCGACAAAAAGAAGTTAAAGAAGTAATAAATGAAGTAAGAGTAACACCAATACAAACAACTTCCATGCTTGACACTACCATAGATGGTATAATAACGGCGGAAATAAGAACAAGACTTTTAGGAAAAAAAAATATCAAATCAATTAATTATAGCGTCAATACGGTTGATAGAGTTGTTTATTTGATGGGTATAGCTCAAAATAAAGCGGAACTAAAAGCTGTAATAGCAATTGCAAGAAAAGTAAAAGGGGTAAAACAAGTTGTAAGTTATGTACGGTATGGACACAGCAAATTACGCCATTAATGGAAATTTAGTTCCCAGTGGCAATTTTATGTCAAAGGTG
>NZ_JADAKK010000057.1 GCF_020278625.1 Wolbachia endosymbiont of Mansonella ozzardi | reverse complement strand
CAAGGGTGACGGTGAAGATTGTCAAGTAGTTTTTTTTCGTTTTCTATTGGGTAGCCTTTCTCTACTGTTGTCTTGTATCTTGCCAAAAGCATATAATGTTTTTAGCTTAGGCAAGTGGAGAAGGGAAGAACTCTTTAAGCTCTCTTTTTGCCCGCAATTGGCAGGTTTGAGTGAATTTGTGATGTATTTTATTTACCTTTCCGGTGACAAAAGTTCTATAGACAGCCATGCCAAAGCTCTAAAGTTATGAGTGGTTCTCAGGTGTCAATGAAGAGTGATGCGATGATGTTAACTATTTATTCTTGTCCCACCTGTAAGTAAACATGTAACTAGCTCGTAACTCCTTGCCGTCTTTCAGACTGAGGGTATATAAGCCTGTGTCAACAGCTTTATTACATACAATGTTTATAGTACTGACTCAACTTCTGCAATTGGGTATTCAGCTAAAAAATCTTTAAAGTAATCAACGTGCTAAGCACTGGTTGTTCTTGGACTAGGGGATAAAGTTGATAGCAATACTGCATCATCAGTGTAGTTTGCGTTAACCTGATAAGCATCGCCAGTTTTTAACGAATCATTCCAACGATTAAACAACGCTTCGATATCCTGATCACTAGCTTTGACACAACTCCGGCCTCTGGTAAAAACTTGGACTACAACCACTAAGGCCAGGATAGCAAGTAAAAAACTTAATATTGAGATAACTCCTTTTTTACACGCCCTGTTCCACATACTACCCTACGAAAATTAAAAACGCTATTCTATAATACAAAAGTTAATTAGCTAAAAAAGCTAAGTTACTGCCTTATTAACAGGAAAATAGAAAAGATTAGACATACTGTCTATTCTCTAGGGCAAATTTCAAGGCATAGTAATTTTTTCTCTTTCTGTACCTGAGACTCTTCTTAATTCTTCACGCATTATTCTAGAATCCATTTGCTTTCTATCAGATTGACCTATTACTTCAGAACACATCGGTTTTCTAGACCTAAAAAAAGATCCTTGCTCTATAGCCCCACTAACTGGTAACCCTCCTAGTAAGCAATTCTTTCCTATTTTTTCATTACAGTTTTTTAGTTGCTCTAGCAAATCTTGACTGTTTATTTCTACCCTTATGAGATTTGTATCTTGCGTATCAAGGTATTATCTCACTTCTAGTTCTCCCAAACTAGTAGGAAAAGTTAATGCTACGTCACTGCCATTTGTAAGATCTGTGTAATTCCTTATGCCGTTTTCTATTGTAATTTCTACCTCACTTTTACCGATCTTGATTATATCTCTTCCATATCCCATTTCTCCCTGGGTTGACCCTAAATTCCTTGCTCCATCTGTAATCTCTGCAACGTTTATTACGCTGTCTCTAAAATACTCTGGAATAAGAAGTAACATTGTCCATTTTTGCATTACATAATCTACCACTTGCTGCACTTTTAACAATTTTCAGAAACTTCCGAGTACAATTAATATAGTTTACATAAGCCCTAACCATATTAATTTTTGGTACTTAAGCTCAGGTTCCAATGTATCAATGATTTTCCAGCTGTCTCCATTATAAAATACTACTTCTTTCGATATCAACTTACATATTATATTACTAACAGTTTTGGGATCCTTCTCTAATATGTTGATTCTTTTTATTACACGATCTGCAAAGTTGTACGTACCTTGCATGTTGCTCCATATGAATGAATAGGAAAATTAAACCTCATTTCAGAACTCATAGCTTCATCTACAATTCTTTCTAGTTGACTCATATTTTGAGCGTCAGATATTCTATCTAAAAACTTATTTAGCTTTATCTGTTGATTTAGTATACTCCATAAGGTAGATTTTACGAAATACTTTTCCCCAGCACTATGAAAAGACCCATCACAACCTAAAAGTGAGTTCCCTTCTTTGCTCGGATCAATTGCTCCTGACAATAAAAGTAAATCTACTGCTTTCTTATTAATAGCCCTAGTGCAGTTAAGTACTTTTGACCCACCTCCTCCGTCTTGAACACTGAAAATCATTTTTAGATCTTGACTATCCCTGTGTTTATCCAAAAGCTTTTTCAGACTTTCAGTAAGTTAATGAAGCTAACAGTGTAATCTGAACAATCTTTATCTTGACTCCAGACACAATGCTCATATGCATTAAAGCATGCACCAAGTATACAATATAATTCTTTACCTAATTTCTTTTGATTATCAGTTAAAAAGTATTCTTCGATATAATAGTGATGACTATCAATTGCGATTTCCAGTGGAGTCTTTCCTTGTCTATCACGTATACCAGGATCAGCTTTTTTCTCCAGAAGCAAATTACATAGTCAGTATGACCAATACTAGCAGCATAGTACAATGGTGTTCTTACTTCATCATCTTATATATTAGGACTAGCTTTTCCTTTTAGGAGAGAAGCTATATTAACAAGCATATTAGTATAGTGTAGGGGCGTCTCTCCTCCATCATCCTGTAATTATGATCAGCTCCCGCTTCTAAGAGCAAATCTATAGCACTATTATATTTTGCAGTTATTTCACCTATAGACGATACTTTGTGCAATACTATTAACCCAGACTCTCTTCATTTTAAGGTTAGAAACAGTTTTGAGGTTTTCATTATTCTTATTATTTTGTAAGAATTCTATAAGTTTTTCAATATAATACTCATAATTTCTGCCTTCCCTTGGACCGTAATAACATGGATCTAAACCTTTAAGAGTGCTTAACAATTCTTTATTTAACCTCCTCTGACTTTCTGTTAAATTAGATGTGTAAGCAAAACATGTACACACTATATCCCAAACAACAATTTACTATCCATTAAAAAACGAGCGTCATGTGATAACAAAAGACGTTTTTTTATAAACTCATACTCCTCGTCTAATAGTTTATCTATTTCTAACCAATCTTGCCCAGTGCTTAATTTCTCTCCTAGCTTACGTTCACTTGCTTACTACAGACTCTCAAACATATTTCCATGTTGACGTAGTGACACCCATGCCACCTCCTAACCTAGATAGATAACATATTGTATACAATATACAGCATGAGTAAAGCTTAAATTTGTATGTAGAATATATTTTTATACTAGCATCAAAGCTTGTTGCTTTTTTCAAAGCCAGCACCTACCTTTTTTAGAAAAATGGTAGAGGGTCATAGAAAGAAAGCAGAAGATTTTAAATAAATAATTAGATATAAAAAACAATGTTTATAGCTATTAAAACAGGCTATTATAGTGAATTTATGCTATACTAGGATCAATATAGTGGGCAATGACAGACTTGAACTGCCGACCTCCTCGGTGTAAACGAGATGCTCTACCAGCTGAGCTAATTGCCCCTTTAGTGTAATTCTATAACTCAATATTATTATTGTAAACAAGAAGTAGAATCATATGCTGTCTAATTTATCATTGACCATTTGCTTAACTAAGTGTTAATATTACAGTTACTTCGATTAAAGTATAGAAAATGCAAAACAACATAGTACCAATTTCAATAGTGAAGGAGCTGGAAGATTCTTATCTTTCTTATGCAATGAGCGTGATCATAAGCCGGGCTATACCTGACGTGCGGGATGGGTTTAAACCAGTCCATAGACGCATATTATATGCAATGTCAAAGGCAGGGTATGATGCTGGTAAGCCATATAAAAAGGCAGCTCGTATAGTTGGGGATGTAATGGGGAAATATCACCCACATGGTGATATGGCTATTTATGACTCTTTGGTCAGGATGGCTCAAAATTTCTCTCTTCTTTTACCACTTATTGATGGGCAAGGTAACTTTGGTTCAATAGATGGAGATCCTCCAGCTTCGATGCGATATACAGAAGCAAGGCTCCACAAAGTGTCGCATTTTTTATTGAATGATATCGATGAAGATACAGTTGACTTTAGGCCAAACTACGATGAAAATGAAACAGAGCCTGTTGTACTACCTGCGGAGTTTCCGAATCTATTGGTAAACGGTACAAGTGGTGTTGCAGTCGGTATGGCAACCAACGTTCCTTCTCATAATCTTGGAGAAGTAATTGATGCTTGTATATTATACATAGATAACCCCGAAGTAACTTTAGATGAACTGCTTAAAGTGATGCCTGGCCCAGATTTTCCAACTGGCGGAACAATTCTTGGTAGATCTGGAATAAGGTCAGCGTTTGCCACAGGTCGAGGCTCAATTGTTGTACAAGGAAAAACTCACATAGAAGATCTGACGCAAGGTAGGCAAGCAATAGTTATTGATGAAATACCTTACCAGGTAAATAAAGTAAAATTAATTGAGAAAATAGGTGAGCTCGTAAAAGAGAAAAAAATTGATGGCATAACTGAAATCCGTGATGAGTCCGATAAGTCCGGCATTAGGGTAGTGATTGATCTTAGGAAAAATACTGCAGCAGATTTCTTACTGAATCAAATACTGGGACTTACTCCTCTAAGAAGTAGCTTTAGTGTTAACACTTTGGTTCTGAGTAAAAACAGACCTGCTTTGATGTCATTGAAAGAAATCATAGCTGCTTTTGTTGACTTTAGAAAAGAAGTGCTAATCAGGAGAACAGAGTTTCGTCTAAGAAAAACGAGGGAAAAAGCTCATATATACGTAGGTCTCTATATTGCAGTTTTGAGCATAGATGAAGTGATAAAAATCATCCGTGGTGCGAAAGATTCTGAAGAAGCAAACAAAGAGCTTTTAAATAAAGGGTGGAAGGCTTCAGCTGAAATAAACACGATTATTAGCTTGATTTCAGACAGTGAGAGCTTTTTAAAAAACGGAGTGTACAGATTAACTGAGCTGCAGACTAAGGCTATTCTTGACATGAAATTGCAACGCTTAACAGGTCTTGAAAAAGGCAAATTAAGGGCTGAGCTAAATTCAATGATCATCCTGATAAAAGAATATATCGCTTTTCTTGGCTCAGAGGAAAAATTGATGAAAGAAATAAAGAATAATTTACAAGAGATAAAAAACAGATTTGCCGTACCGCGAAAGACTTCAATAGAAGAGTCAGGTCTAGACATTGAAGCTGAGGATCTCATTCCACAAGAGGATATGGTGATAACCGTAACTATGAATGGTTACATTAAGCGCGTGAAGCTTTCTCACTATAGAACTCAGCGTCGTGGTGGAAAAGGAAAGCTGGGACAGGGATTAAAGGAGGAAGATGTAACCACGAGATTGTTTGTTGGAAATACCCACACTAGCCTTTTATTCTTTTCCAACAATGGCAGAGTTTATAGGTTAAAGGTTTATAAATTACCTCTTGCAGAGCCAACAGCACGTGGAAGAGCGCTTGTTAATATATTTCCTCTCGCTGAAGGTGAAACTATAACCAACATTATGCCACTTCCAAGTGAGAATGATGAAAATCAGAATATAGTCTTTGCTACTGCTCATGGAAACATAAGGCGTAACTCCTTAGCAGATTTTCACTATATTCCAAGTAATGGAAAGATAGCAATAAAGCTTGATGAGGGAGATAAATTAATGTCGGTTAAAGTATGCAACGAAATTGATCACGTTTTACTTTCAACAACGCTTGGGAAAAGCATCAGATTTGTTGTAAGTGATGTTCGCCAATTCAAAAGCCGCAATTCAGATGGCGTAAGAGGCATCAAACTTGTAAAGAGCGATAGCGTAATATCCATGACCATACTAAACGGTATAGGTGTTACAACAGAAACAAAAGAACTTTACCTAAAAGTTCCACTTGCAAAAAGACTGGAAGCTGCTACTAATAACGCCATTGATTCTAAGTTAGAAAAGTCTTTGAACGATTTGGGAATAGACAGTGAATTATTCTTAAAACTTGCGGTGAATGAGGAATTTATACTAACCATTACTGAAAATGGCTTTGGTAAAAGAACTTCTGCGTATGAGTACAGGGTAACCAATAGGGGTGGTGTTGGTATCACCAATATTCTTACCACCAGCAGAAACGGCAGTGTTGTTGCTAGTTTTCCAGTTGAGCAGGGTGACAATATAATGCTCATTACAGATAAAGGAAAGTTAATTCGCATTTCAGTTGATGGTATTAGAATCACAGGGCGTAGCACTCAGGGAGTTACCCTATTTAAAACAGAGAATAAAGAAAAGGTGGTGTCAGCGGCAAAAATTGAAGATCCTGGTTCCACTGAAGATAGCACTTCTGAAGAGGTCGGAAACTCCGTCTCCCCAAGCTGTATCAGCGACGGCTAAAAGTGCAAGTTTTTATTGATTAATCCATAGTATTTGAGCTAAAATATATATTTGTAGCTGAGTAGAGATCGATGGACAAAAAATTAAATAAAAATGAAAAATCGTTGGCAGCCAAGGAGGCTAAAGAAGTATCTCCTGTTAAAGACCTCACTAAAAATAAGAGTAGGAGAGATTTTATAACATTAACTACATGTGCTATGGCAGGTATAGGAGCTGCTAGTGGACTTTGGCCACTAGTTAAGTCTATGAGCCCTTCTGCTGAAGTTTTAGCGATGTCTACGGTCGAGGTTAATCTATCTGATATTCAAGAAGGGCAGGGGAAAAAAGTAAGATGGCAAGGTAAACCGGTATTTATTCGCAGACGTATGAAACAAGAGATCGAAGCGGCAAGAGCAGTTGATATAAAAGATTTGCGAGACCCCCAGCCGGATGAGCAAAGAGTATGCAAAGGAAGAGATGAATGGTTAATTATGGTTGGAATATGCACCCATCTTGGGTGTGTGCCGGTTGATCATGCTACAAAGGACGGCAACGGCTGGTTCTGCCCTTGCCATGGCTCATATTATGATACATCAGGTCGAGTAATTGGGGGGCCTGCACCGAGAAATATGGCTATACCTGATTATTTTTTCCCAAGTAAAGGTGTTGTAATAATTGGCAAAAAGGCTTAACCTAGTAGATCTCTTGCATTATGGTAAAGGATTTTTAGGAGCGACACAGATGGGCACCACAGAATACTTAGGGTATCTCATCCGCTAACACGTAGTGGGATGACGGTACCTCCTGTTAGGCTCAAATTATAATGTTCGTATAGCTGCAACCCGATAGATACCTTCTTTCATCCACT
>NZ_JADAKK010000007.1:11908-29258 GCF_020278625.1 Wolbachia endosymbiont of Mansonella ozzardi | reverse complement strand
TAGCACCTAATGTCTCTTCTTCCCATATAATAGCCTTCATAGAGATGAGATCTACTATGCCCTTAAAATCTTTCTCACTCCCTATCGGTAGCTGAATGACTAGGGGCACTGCTCCAAGCTTACTCTTAATCATATCAACACATCGATAGAAATTGGCTCCTATTCTATCCATTTTGTTGACAAAACAGATACGAGGGACATTATACTTATCAGCTTGACGCCAAACAGTTTCAGATTGAGGTTCAACTCCTGCAACCCCGTCAAATATAGCAACAGCGCCATCTAAAACTCGCAAAGATCTTTCAACTTCGACAGTAAAGTCAACGTGTCCGGGAGTATCTATTATATTGATTCTGTGGTTATTCCAAAAACAAGTTGTTGCAGCAGATGTGATTGTAATACCACGCTCTTTCTCCTGCTCCATCCAATCCATAGAAGCTTCACCATCATGCACTTCACCAATTCTATTTTGTTTACCAGTATAAAATAAAATGCGCTCCGTTGTGGTAGTTTTACCAGCATCTATATGAGCCATTATACCTATATTCCTGTATTTAGATATATTAATTTCCATATTACCGTTGATTAGCCAACATCAAAAACGAAGATGAGAAAAGGCTTTATTAGCTTCAACCATTTTATATTTTTCCTCATACATTTTAAACGCACCACCGCGCTTATTATAAGCATCTGTTATTTCAGATTGCAGACAATCAGCAGAAGTTTTACCACTCTTCTTTCTAGCAACAGAAGCAGCTTTAGCAATCCACCTTAATGCTAAAGAAATTGCTCTATCTTTCCTAACTTCGCAAGGTACTTGATAAGTTGCTCCGCCAATACGGCGAGAACGTACTTCTACAGAAGGTGTGACATTTTCTACCGCTGTTTCAAAAATTAATATCCCACTTTCATTTATTTTCTTTTCAGCTGAAGATAAAGCACCATATACAATTTTTTCTGCAATGGATTTTTTACCACATTTCATAATTACATTAATGAAACGCATCAACAAAACACTACTGTAACGCGAATCAGGAAGTATCTCTCTCTTTCTTGCTCTATTACGACGAGCCATAAACTTTAACCAGGCTTTTTTACACCATATTTTGAACGAGCTTTCTTCCGATTTTGTACACCACGCAAATCAAGAGCACCTCTTATTATGTGATAACGCACACCTGGTAAATCTTTCACTCTCCCACCACGTATTAAAACAACAGAGTGCTCTTGTAAATTATGGCCCTCACCAGGTATATAAGCTGTCACTTCACCATATCGACTAATCCTTACTCTAGCTACCTTACGTAATGCTGAGTTAGGTTTCCTAGGAGTTGTAGTATACACCTTAGTGCAGACACCTCTCCTCTGAGGGTTGTTTTTTCCCAAGGCTGGTACCTTTTTCTTACATGATAATTTCAATCTACCCTTGCGTACTAACTGATTTATCGTAGGCATATATTAAAAACCCAAGCTCATAAAATAACTTAAGCCCCAGTTATAAAATAATAAACCTCAATAGTCAATATAAAAATAAACGTTACTATTCTAATAATTTTAGCTCAACCTCTAAGATCGCTGCCCAATAATGGCATTTGCTCGATGGCAGCATGAAAAGGTCTTAGTTTCGTAATTTAAGGCACCTCTAATTCTTGAGCTTAGAACTTGTGCTGTACTGATTTTACTACTATATAGTATTATACGGTTAATACACTCCAAATGAGATGGAAAGATGAAGGCATCGTTATAGCCATTAAAAAGTATGGTGATGAAAACTTAGTTCTTTCTCTATTTACAAAAAATCACGGGAAGTGTAGGGGATTAACCAGGCTAACAAACGATAGTAACTACAAGTTTCAAATAGGTAATCTGTTACATACAGAATGGAGTGCTAAACTACCTGAAAATCTAGGATTTTTTAAGTGCGAGCTGATCGAATCTCCATCCCACTATTTCTTTCAGGACAGATTAAAAAGCATTACTATTGTTTCTTTTTCTTCTATTTTGGAGAAAGTGCTTCCAGAAAGTGAGCCTTATGCTGTACTGTACGATAATTTTCAATACTTCATCGATGTGATCAAGCACAACAATGAGTCCTGGCAAGGCCATTACCTCAACTTAGAGCTTTTGCTTCTTACACAGCTCGGATTTAAGCTAGATTTATCCAAATGTGCTGTGACAGGTGCTCAGGAAGATTTACAATTTATTTCTCCAAAAACCGGCAGAGCAGTGTCAAAACAAGCAGGAGATTGTTATGCAGATAAACTGCTGCCTTTTCCGCAAATACTGCATGAAGTGTATAATAATAACCTACAAAACAGCTACTCATATCGAGAATTTCAATTAGGGCTAAAAGTCACAGGATATTTTTTAAATAAGTGCCTATTTTCGCAGCTAAATATGAGATTTCCAGAGTCAAGAGGCCTCATGCTTTCGCTTTAGTAGGGCTCTTGCACAAGCTAATTGACAACTTTCGCTATTACCCTTGTCATAGCGCTGAAGCTATTGTTTATCTTCAGTCCGTACAGGAAAGACAACAAAAAAACTCAATGTATTTGGCGTACTGTTGTTTAATTTTTTGCACTATTTGCACCTCACGTCTAGCTTTCAAGGTTTTTACTTAATACAAGCTAAAATGCATTTATAAAAGCGTCTAAGACAATAAAAAAATGACAAATTAAAAGATAAATAGTGAATAACTAGCTAAAGGGGTTTCTTTTGCCTTTTTTTCTCATTTGGTAAATTTCTTAAATATTTATTACTAAAGTAGTATCTTGGATTGTATTATTGTTATCTATTGCACACCTTTCTTGATAAGTAGTTAAAGCTTCATCATATTTATTCTGTTTGCACAGCATATCAGCTGTACTTAACATAGTCCTTAAAGTATCAGAATGATCAGGACCTAATTTAAACCTTTAGGGCATTAAACACTTCCTAATAAATTTGAAGGGCTTCATTATGTTTACCTTGGTTGTAAAGCACTACTGTCATATTATAAAGTATCTGGGTAGTCAGGCCCTAAAATACCTTTTCTTTTTCAAATACATGTTGAAATATTCTCGATGCTCCTCTATATTTACCTTGCTTATTGAACATTCCTGCTATGCTACTTTGAGTAGTTAAAGTATCTAGATGATCAGACCCTAAAGCAATAACTTCTTGAACATTGAACGCTTCTTGATAGGCTTGCTGAGCTTTATTATATTTACCCTGTTCATTAAACATCTTACCTATTCTAAATGTCAGGTATCCAACTATTCCCCTGTGCCTCTCTTCTCTAGCACAGTCCAAGGGTGTTTTACCATAATTACCCTTAGCATTGATATCAGCTCCTTCATCTGCTGGAAACTTTACAATGCCTGAGTTACCATTGTTCTCTGCAGCAAAATGCAGTGGTGTGTCTCCTTCTTTATTTGTATCATGGATACTTGCTCCATTACTTAGAAGAAACTCTACAATTTCTTGATGACCATCCGTAGCAACATGAATAGGTTTTATACCATAGATATTTCCAGCATGAATATTAGCACCTTTATCAACAAGAAATTCTACAGTGTGTAATTGACCCTTCCATGCAGCTTAATATAGTGATGTACGACTTTCCTTGTCAGGATCATCAACGTCTACACCTCTACTAAGAAAAAGCTCTACAATGTTTGTACAACCTTCCATATCAGCAACACGTATAGGCTTTTGACAACAGAAGTATTATCTTTAGCATGAATATTATCTCCCTTACTAATTAAAAACTCTGCAACTTCTAATTCACCTTCTAACGCAGCACAGTGCAGCGGTGTCCAACCATCTTCATTAGGATCATTTACATCGGCACTTTTACGTATAAGGTATTTTACTGCTTCTAAATCACCATTTTCAGCAGCATCGTGGAAAGAAACATAAGTGGGACTTTTCCTTTCTGTATCTGATCCTGTATCTGAACCATCTAAGTGTATCTAAAATTTCTGTGTGCCTTCTTCCCTAGCAAAATATCTAAGGTGTTTTCCCATACCTGTTTTTAGCGCCAATGTTATCACCTTTCTTCACAAGAAATTTTGCAACTCCTAATTGACCTTCTTGAGCAGCATAATGTAGCGGTGTCCAATTATCCTTATCGAAATCATTAACGTTTGCTCCTCGGTCAAGTAAAAATTCTATAATGTTTTTATGTTCATCTAAAGCAGCAACTTGTATAGGTTTTGTGCCATAGGTATTTTCTGCATGGATATTTGCCTCTTTGCCCTCTAAAGACTTTACAGCCTCTGAATGAACGTTCCTCTCAGCATAATATAGTGGTGTATGACTTTCTTTATCAGCATCTTCAATACTTATACCACTACTGACGAACAATTATATGATGCTTGTATAACCTTTCTCAGCAGCAATTATGTATAGGTTTTTTGCTACGAGTAGCATCTTTTGCATGAATATCAGCCTCTTCATTCATTAGTAGCTTTACAAAGCCTCTTAATGCTTCCAGTTCACCATTTCTGGTAGCGTCATGTAAAGCTTTGCTATCTTTGACACTGAGGTTGGCAAATTCCTCTTTACAAATCTCTTTCATTCCTACAGAAATGTGCCCTTTCAATTCTGTCTGAGATACTTTTAGGTGGATCTTGACTCCATCCAGAATATAAAATCCTACTATAGTCTTCTATGTTCCTAACCAAAGCTGAACCTGTCTTGGATTGCTCTAGAAATATTTCTCTTTAATATATGAGTCAATCAATACATAATGATAAGCGTTTTTATTTTGCGTTCCTCCTTTATCACAAATAAATCATTAGGTACTTCTTTATTGAAAACTCACCAACTTTATTTTTGATGTTTTGAGATGGATTTTCGCCCCCATCCAGAATATAGAACTTTACCATAATCTGCAGCGTCCATTGAACCTGTCTTCCACTGCTCTAGAAATGCTTCTTTTTTTGTCTGAGTCAACCAATACATAATGCCAAGCACTATTGCCTCTGTCTTTTCCTCTTATACGTAAATACATCACTACATCTATGTTTGAGATATTTCTATTGTACCCTTCTTAGCAGCTTCCAATTTATCACGTTCAGATTCAAAATACTCTTCATCTGACTCCTGTATCTCTTGATGATCTTCTAAGCTAGAACGCACGCTGCTAGACTCACTTTCTGCAACTTCTGTTGTGATACTATCTAGTATATCTGCAGTCTCTCTGTGTCCATCTTTAGTTTTAGCATGTATAAATGAAGCCCCACTCATTTTTTCTCTTTGTACTATTTCGATACTACTTCTAGTCAATTAAGTAACAGGATGATCAGAACCTAATTTAGCCTTTTGAATATTAAGCACTTCTCGAGAATTCTTAAAGCTTTACTGTATTTACCTTGATCACCAAGAACTACTGCCATGTTATAACGAATCATAAAGTATCAGAATGGTCAGGTCCTAAAGCAAATTTTTGAATATCAAATATTTCCTAGTAGATATTCAAAGCTTCACAGTGTTTACCCTGGCCGTCAAGCACTTCTGCCATATTATAACGGGTACGTATCAGGATGATCAGAACCTAAAACATTTCTTCTTTTTTGAACGTCAAATACTTTCTGATAGATGTTCAAAGCTTCACTGTACTTACCTTGGATTTCAAGCGCTTTTGCCATATTATGATGAGTCATTGAAGTATCAGAATGATCAGGTCATAAAACATTCTATTCTTTTTTCAAGTACTGACTGCGATGTTTCCATAGTCTTACTATAGTTACCTTGTTTGAAATACACTTCTGCCATATTATGCTGTTCATTTAATCTGCTAATTAAAATCTGATTGGTCGCTATCAGATCTTGACAGGCGTAATGAACTCTCTTCAATTTCTCTATTATGTCTTCTTTCTAATGAAGCAAGGAATATTTCTCGGCATTTATGTCACATAGATCAAGTAAAGTAAGACGTACTAGGTTACCGTTAGCTAAGGCCTCTTTACCTTTGTCACCCAACGTTGTTATCATCTAAACTAAGTTCAGTAAGATTTGAAAAGTTACTATTAGCTAGGACTTCTGCTCCTTTGTCACCAATGTTGTTACAGCCGAAATTTTAGTAAGATGTGTGAAATTTCCATTAGCTAAGGCCTCTGCTCCTTTGCCACCGATAGTATTATTATCTAACTCAAGTTCAGTGAGATGTGTAAGCTTAGCTAATTCTTTTGTATCTTTTTTATATAATGCCAGAAATTACATAAGGTTTATATGTAAAGACGCTCACACACCTCTTTGTCTGAGCAGCTTTTTCTGTCGATCCATGGAATTTCTCGAACTGTTCACTCCATAATATCGGTATTTTGGTTTTCCTGAAGTTTATCAATTTTAGATGGTCTGGTTGAGTCCAATTCAATATGTCTTTCTATAAAAATTTGCCTATCTTTTACACCTAAACAGCATTAACACATTTTTAGCCTTTTTTATATGAGTAACCCTCTAGGAATCATCTTGTTGAATTCTATGATATTATTTTTTATATCATTGTACTGAATATTATGATAAGGATAACAGCGAGGGTTGTCAAATAGTTTTTTGTTTCATTCAATGCGCTGTCAAAACTCTCCAAGAGGTCTAACTTCCATATATCCGGAGTAATTCTTGCGCATTGGCTTTTATTAGAGTAGGGCATTTTCTGTCATTTAATAGTGAATGTAATGTTTCAATTGCACCTTTAATGTCATTATTATGTATCTTTATTATAGCGATAGCTTCTTGACTTGAGTAAGGATACACTGCATTTGCTGCTAAATTATTGATTTTAACTTCATTTATTTTGTCACCGCTATAAAGCAAACTCATTACTTCTAAATATTGTGCTAATTCACGCAAAACATCAGGAACATCCTTATTATCTGCTATATTACTATAAATAGATGCTGCATCTGTTGATGTTGAATTTGAGGTACGATTAAATGCACTTTCAAAGTCTGCTAAATGCTTCCAGTTTGAGTCTATTCCCTTTAATAACTCACTATCTTTTTTGGAGAATAACACTTCATAGAACTTATTGCCTGCAATTGTAGATTGTCTTGCATTATCAATATTACGTAATGAGTACAATGTTATACCAATTAGCACTGGTACCAATGCAAATAGAAAAATGTATTTCTTCATAGTGATATTCTCAATAGATATATATTTTTTATATATTAATGCTTTTTGATTTGCAAAAACTTATTGACATAGCAATTATATCACATAATAATGTTTTCAAGGTTGTTTGAATAGTTGGAGATTGAAGTATTTCTAAAGTAGAAATAAAGACAGCAATATAAAGCTAATTATTTTTTGTCGGGTTTATCCGACGTACCCTTAACCTTTTATAGGTTAAAGTCTAAATTTGAGAGTTTGATCCTAGCTCAGAATGAACGCTGGCGGCAGGCTTAACACATGCAAGTCGAACGGAGTTATACTATAGCTTGCTGTAGTATAACTTAGTGGCAGACGGGTGAGTAATATATAGGAATCTACCTAGTAGTACGGAATAATTGTTGGAAACGGCAACTAATACCGTATACGCCCTATGGGGGAAAGATTTATTGCTATTAGATGAGCCTATATTAGATTAGCTAGTTGGTAAGGTAATAGCTTACCAAGGCAATGATCTATAGCTGATCTGAGAGGATGATCAGCCACACTGGAACTGAGACACGGTCCAGACTCCTGAGGGAGGCAGCAGTGGGGAATATTGGACAATGGGCGAAGGCCTGATCCAGCCATGCCGCATGAGTGAAGAAGGCCTTTGGGTTGTAAAGCTCTTTCGGTGAGGAAGATAATGACGGTACTCACAGAAGAAGTCCTGGCTAACTCCGTGCCAGCAGCCGCGGTAATACGGAGAGGGCTAGCGTTATTCGGAATTATTGGGCGTAAAGAGCGCGTAGGCTGGTTAGTAAGTTAAAAGTGAAATCCCAAGGCTCAACTTTGGAATTGCTTTTAAAACTGCTAACCTAGAGATTGAAAGAGGATAGAGGAATTCCTAGTGTAGAGGTGAAATTCGTAAATATTAGGAGGAACACCAGTGGCGAAGGCGTCTATCTGGTTCAAATCTGACGCTGAGGCGCGAAGGCGTGGGGAGCAAACAGGATTAGATACCCTGGTAGTCCACGCTGTAAACGATGAATGTTAAATATGGGGAGTTTACTTTCTGTATTACAGCTAACGCGTTAAACATTCCGCCTGGGGACTACGGTCGCAAGATTAAAACTCAAAGGAATTGACGGGGGCCCGCACAAGCGGTGGAGCATGTGGTTTAATTCGAAGCAACGCGAAGAACCTTACCAGGCCTTGACATCCAATGAACTTTCTAGAGATAGATTGGTGCCTTCGGGAACATTGAGACAGGTGCTGCATGGCTGTCGTCAGCTCGTGTCGTGAGATGTTGGGTTAAGTCCCGCAACGAGCGTAACCCTCATCCTTAGTTACCATCAGGTAATGCTGGGGACTTTAAGGAAACTGCTAGTGATAAACTGGAGGAAGGTGAGGATGATGTCAAGTCATCATGGCCCTTATGGAGTGGGCTACACACGTGCTACAATGGTGGCTACAATGAGCTGCAAAGTCGCGAGACTAAGCTAATCCCTTAAAAGCCATCTCAGTTCGGATTGTACTCTGCAACTCGAGTGCATGAAGTTGGAATCGCTAGTAATCGTGGATCAGCATGCCACGGTGAATACGTTCTCGGGTCTTGTACACACTGCCCGTCACGCCATGGGAATTGGTTTCACTCGAAGCTAATGACCTAACCGCAAGGAGGGAGTTATTTAAAGTGGGATCAGTGACTGGGGTGAAGTCGTAACAAGGTAGCAGTAGGGGAATCTGCAGCTGGATTACCTCCTTAGGCTTTGTGCACAACTCACCACTTTTAATAGTGGTGCTATGGTGTACTATATTGCTGTCTTTACTTCTACTTTATTTTAATTTCTTGATAATAGAATTTTATGAGTGATAGGCCTCTTTCTCCACATTTGCAAATATATAAAGTACAAGTTACTAATTTTTTTTCTACTATGCACAGATTAACTGGTATCTTATTATTCCTTCTGTTAATGGTGCTTTCTTGGTATTTTATATTACATGTTTATTTTCCTGAGCTGTTTATAGTAAAGTACTTGAATATACTATTATCTACTCCTATTGCTAAGTTAGCTTATGTTTTATGCCTTGTAAGCTTTCTATATCATTTCCTCAATGGTATTCGTCATTTATTATGGGATGCTGGACTTAATTTAGAAATTGCTAGTGTCTCAAAAAGTGCTATACTACTGACAGTAACTTTACTTTTCTCTACTGTAGTTTTTTTATTTATGTTTATATGAGTCAATCTGGAAATTCAGTACATCATTGGTGGGTTCAACGTATTTCTACAGTGATTTTATTGTTTTTATTTCCTTGGTTTATCTATTCATTTTCTTGCGCACTTTATGCTAATAGTTCTTTATTTTTTAATGAAAAATTATTTCAGGCTATTAATCATCCTCTAGAGCTTTTATTTTTTGTTATATTATTGTTTTATATTTTTTTGCACGCAGCCCTTGGAATGCAAGTAGTGTGTGAAGATTATATGCAAAGTGTACCTCTAAGAGTTTTTACCGTTACATGTATAAAATGCTTGTCAAGCATCACTTATATAGCTCTTACTTTTACGATTTTTTTCTTTTACAAACATATTTTCTTGTAAAATCATCAATTCTATGCTAACATATTCTTAGCATACTGGTTTTATTATTCAACTATAGTGCTTAATCTTAGTTTAGTAATATGTTAGAGAAATTGGAAAAGTGGGGAACGGACCTTACGCTAAAAGTGAAGGGTCTGTTTACTTTACCTGAGTCTCAAGTTTATGTAAAAGACCTCAGAAAGGTAATGACATATAAGGATGGGCGAAGATGCCAGTATCCAAAAAATTATGATGAGATTGTAGAATCTGGAAGAATTATAGAAGGTAAAGATAGCGATGGAAAGCCTGTAAAAAATGAAAAGGGAAATCTAGAATATCAGCTTGCATATAATGGAAACAAGTTTAATCTAGCTTTAGTTACCGAAACTGATGATAGGTCTTATTTTACTGTTAATTATCTAGATGATAAGGGTAAGCAAATTCCAATAAGTGAGTTGCACGAATCATGTTTTGAGCCATTTTGCTTTTCAAGATTGGAGTTTAGGAAATGTGCACCAGTTTTTGAAGCTCAAGAAATTAAAAACTCTAAAGGTAAGTCATTGCCTTCATCATATAAATTAATCAACTCTTCTGTACTAACCAAAAATGAAAAAAACAAAGAAGGCAAAATTCAGGAAGTTGTTGACTTGGAAGGAAGGAATGGAGAGTTATTGTACACTAGTGATTGTAAGAAGATAAGCACTAGTTTTTTTGAAGTTAGAGATCAAAACGGTAATCTGGAGCTAGATAAAAGTCTTATATCTGTTCCTATTGTTTTTGCTGCTGGCTTAGCTAGGATTTGTGCTAGACTGCTAACTTTCATTCCTATGAAATTAGGAGGGCATTTAATAAGCAGACAAGATCCAATTGTAAAATTTTTTGGTTATCTTTTGTTCACTCCTGCAATGGCAGTGAAAAATTTAGTGAACATGGGAGCTACCGTACTTAAGGCTCCAATTTTGTTATTTTTAGCAGATAAGAAAAAGTATGGTGATGCTTACTGGACTATGTGGAAACACCAATTAAGGGAATGTTGGAAAGAAACAAAAAACGATTATTCAGTTGTTAAAGAAGGAAAGAGATCAGAGCCAGAGAAGAAAGACTATCTTGACCGTAAGATTGCAGGAACGTGGAAAGAGCTTGATGTTAGAAGGTCAGGCATTGAGAAAGAATTGGATAAGGGGCTAAGCAAAATTAGTGAAAGTACAAATAAATCTAGAGGACAAATCTCAGGAAAGGAGAAATTGCAAAACGCAAGTAATGAACAAATAGCTGATAAAAATCAGGGGAGTAGTGACACTCATGCTCATAAGGTACTAAGTAGACGGAATTCATTGCGCGATAGGGAAACTCTGTTACCTACTCACTAATCAACTATTACTTTAAATTGATATCCACTTTCTATTTTAATCGCTTCACAACAAAAGCTTGCATGTATTTTACCTTTGGTATAAGATATTAAATAATTAATATCTTATACCAAATGTACCATGTAATATTGTGTGGTGGCAGTGGCAGCAGGCTTTGGCCTTTATCCAAGCCAAAGCAATTTCAGGAAATATTTTAGTCATAACACTAAAAAGTGATTATATGCCGCCCATAATTGCCACAAATATACAGTATGAATCATTAGTGATGGAGGAATTAAAAGCGCTGCAAGAGCATAAAGTGGTTTTTTGAGCCAGTAAAAAATCGGAACGGCAGCAGCAATATTGATTGCTGCATTTCTCTGCAGTAAAGGTGAGGTAATGTTAATTCTGCCTTCAGACCATTTTATAGTGATTTAAGCATTTTTATGCTTCTACTCAAAAAGCTGCTCAGATAGCCTCTGAAACTAACTCTATAGTTACTTTTAAGTAAAACCTCATGAATTTAATCCCAAATATGGCTACATCAATTCAGTTTATGGTCAGCAAGAAAAGTATTATACAGTGAAGAGTTTCACGAAAAAACCTGAGCACAAAATTGAGTAACGATCATTACTGGAACTCTGGAATATTCGTGTTTAAAACAAAACGCTATGTAGATGAGATGAAAAGATCTACCCCAAATCTTTATAATTTATGTTGTGCAAGTGTTCAACATTCCACCACGAAAAAGATTTCTGTATTTAAAACAGCAGGATTTTGTGGAAATTGAAGGCGTATCCATTGATTATTTGGTAATGGAGAGAGCGGGGAGCGTTGCAATGGTAGAAACTAATTTCGATTGGATGGATGTTGGAACCTTGGAATGCAGTTTTAGAATTGAGTAAGAGATTTGATAAAACCGGTGTCATTCCAGAATGTGACCAGAAAAAAAGAGCAAAATTTAACAGCAGAAAGTAGCGCAAAAAATTTATTAAGTAGAGCTTGCAAGCAGCCAGATAAGAGCTTAATGTTATTTATTAGTAAAGTTAGAGAAGTAAAAGCAATAAGGAAAGAAATCAAGCCATGGGAGTTTTGTAGTGTAATTTTAATGGGCGAGAATTTTCTTATAAAATATCTGTTTATGAGCCGATTGAGCTGCGCTTCTAGGCAGTCCTTACTGCTATAGAGATGAGTACCATATAGTACTGTTAGGAGCTGGATATGTAAATTTAGGAAGCAAAACGCGTGCTATAGCGACAAATCATGTAGTAGGAATTCCAAGGAAAGTTTCCCATAGAATTGAAAATAGAAGCGTAAACTTTCCACTTGGGATAGTTGAATTTCAAGTAGGAGAGCTTTTATCTGATAATGATATAGTGAGGTTGGATGATGTGTATGGAAGATTTTGATATGCAAGCATCATGATTTGACCATCAGTCATTCAATGGGAACAAAAAAAACTACTTGACAACTTTCGCTGTCATCCTTATTCATAGCGTTGAAGCTATTGTTTATCTTCAGTCCTTACACAGATTAAACAACAAAGAAACTCAATGTACTTGGCGTACTGTTATTTAATTTTTTGCACTATGTGTACCTCATGCCTTTATAAACTTTCAAGGTTTTTACCTAGTATAAGCTAAAATGCGTTTGTTAAAGCGTTTAAGACAATAAAAAAATGCCAATTTAAAAGATAGATAGTGAATAACTAGCTAACGGGGTTTCTTTTGCCTTTTTTTTACTTGGTAAATTTCTTAATATCTATAGCTAATTACAATTTATGAACAAACATTTGTTTTTACAATAAATGGTGTCATCCCACAACGTTCCTTCTCCCATTATTCTAGTGCTTTTGACACATAGCTGTATGAATATTGCAATTGGCAGGTAATTTGCATAACAGACGGGTGTCATCCCAGTGCCGGGGCACTGGGATCTAGCCTTTCCATGATCATCAAAAATGTCGTATTTTAACATAAAACAGCTACTTTTATACTTACCGCGACTTAATAAAATTCTTGGATTCCAGTGTCAAGCACTGGCATGACACTCTCCTAATAGCATATGTTCGTACAGTTGTATGCTTGATACTAGGATCTACACTTTTTTTTCACCTAGATCCCAGCATCGCGCGCTGGGATGGCAAGAAAATGGCTACTGGGGTGACAGGAGGGAAGAAGTACTGGAATTACACAGTTTGTTGTAAACTCACTTTTACTATATGATTACCTTTTTATGGCATCTTATCTATCTAATTTTACCATTCCGCTGAACAGATATAAAATATTTAATAAACTCTTTTTTTCATAAAAATACATAATGGGCTTAAATCTTTTTAACTAAGATTTCATTATCAAGAGCGTACACTATTAGCTCATCACCTTCTGTTACTTCTCCCGATAAAACTAACTTAGCTAAATTATTTTGAATACACTCCTGTATTACCCTTTTTAGTGGTCTTGCTCCATACTCAGGGTCATAGCCAGCTTGCGCTATTAGTTTCTTAGCTTCCTCTGACAAATTTATACTTAGTTTGCGCTTAGCAAGTGTTTTTTGTAAATAAGAAAATTGGACATCTATAATTTTATAAATGTCGTCCTTGGTTAAACTGCAGAATATAATAATCTCATCTAGTCTGTTTAGAAATTCTGGACGAAATGCAGATTTAACTATTTGCATCACTTCGCTTTTTACAGAGTCAGCAGTTCCCTTTAGCGTTATCTCAGCACCAAGATTAGAAGTTAAAATTAATATTGTATTGCGGAAATCAATTAATTTGCCGTGGCTATCGGTAAGTCTGCCTTCATCCAAAATCTGCAGTAGTAGATTAAATATATCTGGATTTGCTTTTTCTATCTCATCAAACAAAATTACCTGATATGGCCTCCTTCTTACTGCCTCAGTCAACCTGCCGCCTTGCTCATAGCCAACATATCCAGGAGGTGCTCCAATTAGCTTTGAAACGGAGTGTTTTTCCATATACTCTGACATATCAAAACGCAGAAGTGCTGATTGGTCATCAAACAAAAATTCGGCAAGGGCTTTCGCAAGTTCCGTTTTTCCAACTCCGGTTGGGCCCAAGAATAGAAATGAACCAAAAGGCCGATTAGTGTCTTGCACACCAGAACGAGAGCGCCTAACTGCATTACTTATTGCTTCTATTGCATCCTTTTGTCCTATCACTCTTTTTCCTATTTCATTCTCCATGTTAAGAAGCTTTTCTTTTTCACTGTGCATCATGTTATCAACTGGAATTCCTGTCCACTTTGAAACAATATTTGCAATGTCATTCTCAGTAACTTCTTTCTTTAGGAAGCTATCAGTAACTTCTTCCTGGTCTTTTAGCTCATTTTCAAGCTGAGGAATTACACCGTACATCAGCTCCCCTGCCCTTCCTAAGTTGCCACTTAGCTGAGTCAGTTCCAACTCTTTTCTAGCATCGTCTAATTTTTCTACTGTCTCTTGAATTCTAGCTATTTTATTCTTCTCCATCTGCCATTTACTGTTTAAGTCAGCAAACTTACTGTTTAAGTTTTCGATTTCTTCATTTATCCTCTTTAAACGCTGCTTGGAGTTTTCATCACGTTCTTTTTTTAGAGCCTCTGCCTCAATTTTTAGTTGTATTGTTTTCCTCTCAAGTTCATCAATAACTTCGGGTTTGCTATCCATTTCAATTCTCACCTTACTTGCCGCTTCATCAATTAAGTCAATCGCTTTATCAGGTAAAAACCTGTCTGTTATATATCTATTGGATAATGTTGCAGCAGCAATTATTGCACCATCTGTAATCCTAATACCGTGGTGCACTTCATGCCTCTCCTTCAGACCCCTCAGTATTGAAATAGTATCAGTTTCAGTTGGTTGAGAAATAAACACAGGTTGAAAACGCCTTGCGAGTGCAGGATCTTTTTCTATATGCTCGCGATATTCATTCAAAGTTGTGGCTCCTATGCAGCGAATTTCTCCACGTGCAAGAGCAGGCTTTAGCAGATTTGAAGCATCCATTGCACCACTTGTTGCTCCAGCTCCAACCAAAGTGTGTAATTCATCGATAAATAATATAATTTTTCCTTCTGCTTTTGAAATCTCATTAATAACCGCCTTTAGCCTTTCCTCAAACTCCCCTCTGAATTTTGTTCCGGCAATCAACGCACCAAGATCCAGGGCTAAAACTTTTGCACCATGCAACCCAAGCGGCACGTCGTTTGCAACAATTCTATTTGCAAGTCCCTCAACTATTGCAGTCTTTCCAACACCAGGTTCACCTATCAGCACAGGATTATTCTTTGTTCGCCTCAGTGATACCTGCATAGTTCTTCTTATCTCCTCATCACGACCAATTACAGGATCAAGCTTTCCTTGTATGGCAAGCCCTGTAATATCTTTTGTATATTTCTTTGCTGCATTTATTTTTTCCTCGCTATTTGGCGAGTCCGCATTGTTGCCCTTTCTCATTTCTGCAATAACTGAGTTCAACTTTTGTGGAGTCACACCATCTTCCATTAAAATTCTACCCACAGTACTATCTTTCTGTGCAGTGAGACCCTGTAGTAAACGCTCAACGGTAACAAATGAGTCTTTACTTCTCCTTGTAATACCAATTGAATCTTCAAAAACTTTTGCTACTTCTCTTGAAAGTTGAAGGCTACTACTTCCCGGGCCTTCAACTACTGGAAGCTTTTTTATTGCACCATCCACAGCATCGGAAATATTCTGAATATTTCCACCACAAGCGCCTATTAAATCCTGGACTAAACCTGGTTCATCTTCGAGCATCACCTTTAGTAGATGCTCAGGCATGAAAACCTGATGCCCAGCTCCCAACGCTTTCATTTGGGCACTTTGAATTAGGTTTTTTGCTTTTTCGGTAAATTTATTTAAGTCCATAATATAAGTTTACTCGTATTTTTCGATATATATAGCAACTGCTTTCTTAATTTCAAGCTAAGGAGTCGTTTATTACCAAACAAAAATTCATGTTACAGAGATAGTGATATAAGTAATTCTGGAGGTTATGACCATCGATCGCTTCAGCTATACTAGCCTATTTTCACTAAATTTACATACAAACCAATTTGTCTAACTTTGTTGCAACAGTTTTATTTTTCTATTTTACAACCATATTTTTACTCAGCTTGTTCTCACAAATAGGTACTTTTTGGAATGAAAAAAAAGTAAATGATTAGATTTTTTATAACACCGATTTGTAGCACGTTCCTGAAGCTAAAGTAATTGCTAATGTTTTATATATGTATTAAGAAATATACAAATCTTGACTTTCTCATGAAAATGTGAAATAACCAAATCATATTATCATCTTTTAATTTAGTAAGAGATAAATATGGGTTTAACATTGGAATAGTTGGATCAGATACTGAATGTAGTATAATCCAGCAACTCAAGTGATATACTTGAACAAATAAAGGTAGAATTACTAAAGCAAGATTAAAGATGCATATGAATAGTGGAGACAGGGAAACTTTAATGAAAGCTACCTATTTGAATCGTTAGCCGAGCACAATACTTGACTTCTTATGTCTACATTATTGCATATGGCTACTGGAAATGGCCACTTAAACACAGTTAAAATACCTTGTAGACGAAAAAAATGTTGATATCAATAAAGCAAGTTTCTATTTAGATAAGGCAGGTGATTGCAGTCAGCATTTTTTCTCTGAAGGAGATTGTGGTAGCGACAACGCTTTACATTTAGCTGCTGAAAGTGGCAACTTAGACCTAGTTAAATATCTTGCAGGCAAAGAAAATGCTGATATTAATAAAAGCAAATCATATAAGGTGAAACCGCTTCACATTTACCTGTTCTTGCAGGCAACTTAAACATAGTTGAATGCTTTGTAGAGAAAGGGGCTAATATTGATATATTAAATAATGATGGCTACACTGCTTCACATTTAGCTGTTTTCAAAGGCAACTTAGAGATGGTTAAATGCCTTGTAGGCAAAAAAAATGTTGATATCAAAAAAACAAATCATAAAGATAACACCGCTTTATATTTAGCTGTTCTCAAGTTTCTAGATTAAATGTAGCAAAGCTTTTAATGGCGCATGAAATTAAATTACAGGGTTCTAATGTGAAAAAAATACACTAAGTAGAAAATCATGAAGAAATGTCAGAATATTGGAACGAATCTCTAGATGAAGTGATAAGGATGGCAGAAGAAAATGATCCACTATATGACTTTTTAAAAGAAAGTGATGCGATTAGCATATGGGAAGAAAATGATAATGTACACAGTAAGTTTAATGATGAAGAGAATTTAGGAAGGCAATATCCAGAGTATTTTCATATGTTAATTAATAAAGCTAATAAAGTAAAA
>NZ_JADAKK010000007.1:0-11898 GCF_020278625.1 Wolbachia endosymbiont of Mansonella ozzardi | reverse complement strand
AAAAGAAATTTTCCTACATAATAATAAACGATTAATTCGTACTTTATTGTCACATTGTGAACGCGACATTAAAATGATGAAGTTTGATGGTATAAAAGAATTTTTTAAAGTGCACGAAAATGACCTTAGAGTGGAACTAGGCGGAGTAATACCTCTCTGAATAATTTTATAGATTTTGAAAACGTTAATTAAAGAGATGTGCCACTTGGTTAGGAGTATATACATTAGTAGATGGTGTAGAAAAAGGCATTGTAAAGCTAAATCAAGGATCTACAGAAATGGAGATTTTCTCATAGCCAGGACCATCTACTAAGCGTCCCTGTTTAGAGGAGTGATTTTAGGAACAATAGCTAGCAAGCTTCGAAAAGGATTAAGCCCTTTTTGCCTTCAAGTTAAGTATAGAGAAATTATTCATTCAAGCAATATATTGCCTCGCTCTGACTGTGTAAAGTATGAATTCTTACGATAAATTACAAAATGCTGTATTTGTCGTTTTACATGGTTATACCAAGTCTCATTGGTAATGGAATAAATGGAAAAGAGCTCTTTTTCTCTATAATTAGGGAGTTAGACGAATTTATAAGATGTCCCATTTGTTTTCCCAATAACAAATGTTAGTATTAACATACCTTCCGAAGAATTTATCTTGGCATCTATGAATTTTCCTACCAACCAGCTTATAGTTTAACTATCTTTCTTCTAATATTATCTTTACATAAATATTTTATAGATTGCGAGATGAGTGAAAAAGTTTATATTTAATGCTGCTGCTAACCATCGCTGGAATATAGTCAAGCTTGCCATAGCAAGGAGGTGGCTATGATGTAAATGTAATACCGATCTCCATTACAGGGAAAGCAGATGGACAATGACGAGGAAAAAGCTTATACTGAAGCAAGTAGAATAGCGGGGTAAAGTGGCATATCTGTTTTCTGTGTAGTGGAAATTGGTGTTAACAGTTGCAGTTTATGTCTCCCAGTGGTAAGATAATGTTCTTTGTACAATTTTAATATTATGATTAGCCTACTGTTTGTTCTACTGTTGTTTTTTTGTGGTGGTGATGCATTTGCAAAACAGGAACCACGTCCAATAGCTGCAGGCAGTCACATAAAAGTCATCAATTATAATCCACAGGCTATACATAAGTACACTGGTTTTTATGGTTACCAGTCGAGCATATTATTTGAACCAGGCGAAGTAATACAAAACCTTTCAATGGGTGATCCAACTGGTTGGCAGCTTGTTCCTCAAGGTAACAGGTTATTTATCAAACCTATAGATGATATCGCTGACACTAACGCAACTATAATTACTAACAAAAGAGTTTATTACTTTGAACTTCATGCTGAGGAAGCAACTGGATTGGATGATCCAAGATTAGCATATGAAGTAAGGTTTCTTTATCCACTATTCAATAGTGATGAAATTTACACAACCAACAACGGTTATATTCTCGAGCAAGCTAACTCTAACACTATTCCTGACATAAGTGATATTGAGGTTGTAAAGAAAGGCTTAAATTTTAATTATTCCATCTCACATGTAAAAGGTAGTGAGTCAATAATACCAACTAAAGTCTTTGATGATGGGAAATTCACATATCTGCAATTTAATAAGACAAGTTCTGATTTTCCAGCAGTCTTTATGGTTGACTCTGCAGGATATGAATCTCTAGTAAATTTCCGTACAGTTGATGATTATCTTATAATTGAAAAAGTGGGCTCGGTGTTTACCTTAAGGAACGGATCAAGTACAGTCTGCTTGTTCAATGGAAGCATGCCTTTTAAAAAGGGTAAATAGCTGTTAAAGGCTATAGTGCTTCAAGTACAGCACTTTTATCTATTCAGCATACATTGATTCAAACGGTTGTCATACCAACATTTCTATTAATCTTCAGTGTTGTACACGTTCTTTTCTTTTTCTAATCTCTCCTGCTCTTCAATACAATATGTGGCAAGTGGATTAGCTTTAAGTCTTTCTACTCCTATTTCTTCCCCTGTTCCTTCGCAATAACCGTAGGTGCCTAATTTTATTTTTTCTAATGCCTCCTTAATTTTTTCCTTTCTGTCTTTTCTTCGCTGGATTAGTTTTTCGCTTCCACTGTCTTTATCAGAATAATATGTACTATCCTCTAGTTCTTGCTTCTCCAGCTCAGCAAGCATCGATTGCAACTTTGAACTGAAATGCTCTAACTGCTTTACGCTCATATATTCTTCGTCTTCTGAAGGAGTGTAATCTTCTGGTAGTTTTGTTTTTGGTAACTCTTCCATAACTGTACAACTAGATAATAAAACCTGTATAATTTGCGAGCAAGAAATTATACTACCTACAAGTAAACGCTATAATTTATAATAAACATTTAAAGTCCTGGCATGATTAATTTAATAAAAAAATTAGCAATATATGATAAGAACTTTACCTATGTAATATCTGTTTTTATTATAATGTTAAGCCTATCTTTGTTCACACTTGAAAATAACAGTGAACAAGAAGTCATGTTAACATTAACATGGATATGTGCTACATTTGTTTTACAAATCTCTACAAATAACTTATTTGCTTCTGATTATTATGACGGAATATTAGAGCAAATTTTTATACAGCCGTTTTCTTCTAAGCTTATAATTACTTGTAAAATTTTTGCTCACTGGTTATTATTTGGGTTACCGATTTCAGTGATTTCTTCCATATTCAGCTTTGTAGTTCTTGGTAATAATATTAAATACTCAATAGCAGTAGGCTTATCTTTATTGCTCAGCACATTGATAGTAATCAATATTTCAGCTGTTGGAAATGCATTAATGATTGGTCGAAACAACTTAGCATCGGGAGTATCACAAATTCTTGTTTTGCCAATTATAATGCCGGTTTTTATATACTTTAAATTATTAGTTCAGCTTGAAGGCTTATCCTTGAATATTCTTACATTACTTGTTACTGCTTTAACTTTTGCCATTCTGATAATCAATAGCATTATAGCTGCTCATATAGCATTAAAATCCGCTATAGAACAGGATTAGAAGGCTTTACCATTATTTGAGGTCTTTACCACCAGTAAAGTCTAAGCCTACTAAATACATTTCTGCAGATTCAGATCTACTTGACTTTGGTTTGAAGTATTTTACTGTTTTAAATACTTTTTTTAATTCATTATAAAAGTCTTTATCGGACTCTCCTTGAAAAATTTTTACTACGAACTTGCCGCCATAGCTTAGGAAATGCCTTGCAAAGCTCAATGCTGCTTCGCATAAAAGCATGATTCTAATATGATCCAACAATTTTAAACCACAAGATTCTGGTGCCATGTCAGATAAAATTACATCAAATTTTTGGTCTTTAAATTTGTTCCTTAAAATTTCAAGCTCATTTATAATATCACATTGTATATATTCTACTCCAGCAATTGTACTTACTGGCTTTATGTCAATGGCAACTATATCCACTCCTTTCTGAGATGCAACTTGTGACCATCCACCTGGAGAAGCACCAAGATCAATGATTTTTTGCTCTTTTCGGAATAATTTGAATTTATTATCTATCTCTATCAACTTGTACGCCGAGCGCGATCTGTAGCCATCCTTATTGGTTTTTTGTACGTACTTGTCATTTAAATGACGATGCAGCCACCTGGTTGAGGATATTTTTCTGCCTTTGGCTGTTTTTACTTTAGTTTTTATTTGTTAATACCCTACAAAAATCACTTATTATTGATTATGTCTTTTAGCTCTTTTTCAACTACTTCTTCCACCAGTGTATGAAGATACTTATTTAGCCATTCCGACAACTGAGGTTTTAAAAGAGATGTGACTATAATTCTCCAACAGTAAGACTTGCTCTTTTTTGTTGCTTGTGCTGTAGTTCACTTTGCATTCTTTCAAATAACTCTTTAATCTCTTCCATATTCTCTTTTAAGGTTAGGTGATCATTATTTTGCGTTTGTAAACTACTGTTATCCACTTTTTTATTGCTCATTTGGGTATTATGCTGCAAGTGAACATCTTCTTTTTTCTCTAAATCGTGGCCACGACTATTAAATTTGGTGTTATAGAAAACCATTTTCTTATCCTGACCGTTGTTGTTGATGTCTTTTTTTTCATTATCCTCCTCTTTACTATCTTCTTCTGGATCTTCCAAGTATTCTTCTTCAGGATACAGCACATCACCATCTTCTTTTTCCTTGTCTATTTCCAC
This sequence comes from Wolbachia endosymbiont of Mansonella ozzardi, assembly GCF_020278625.1. Lineage (GTDB taxonomy): Bacteria > Pseudomonadota > Alphaproteobacteria > Rickettsiales > Anaplasmataceae > Wolbachia. The sequence goes on along the minus strand of NZ_JADAKK010000007.1, from coordinate 7,707 downwards.
TTCATCACCGCTTGCATTTTTGCCAGATATGGCTTTTTTTTATGTCTTCTAGGATATCTTTTACAGATTGATTGCTTTGTCTATCACTCATAACGCTAATACCATTAAATTTAGAGATCTATACTATTTATTATAAAAAGCAAATTATAAACACTAATTACATAATTGCTTTTTGCTTCAACCAAGTCCGAACGTGCTTTGAATAGCGCATCTTCGGTATCCAAAAGTTCAGTTGTACTTTTCAAATTTGAGTTAACCTCTTGCTCAACTCCTTCCAACGCTAGAGCTGCTGCTTTTTCGGCCTCTTGACTTGCTTTGATAACAGCCTTTGCTGTCAGAACGTTGTTCCAAGCATTCACAACCTCTTTTTCTATATTTTTCGCTGTTTCATAATAATCATAAGTGGACTTTTTTGCATCCATTTTAGCTTTGCTGATACCAAAAGCATTGGTTCCTCTTTTAAAAATTGGAATATCGAGAGTGAAAACAATATTGACGTTGTCTAGAAGCGTATCAAGGCTAAAGCCTTCTTTAAAGCTTTTACTTGTACTGAGATTCAAAGAGGGTAACCACTTAGAAGTTTCAGCAATCACTTCCATTTTAGCTGCTCTTTTTTGATAAATCGCTGCTTTTAAAGATAGATTGTTGGTTTTTGCTAATTGTAAGCACTCATTTAGCTTGGGAACGGAAGGTAACTTATCATTAGCTTCTGAAAGTTCATCAGGATCCTCACCAATTAAGTGAAAGTAAGAAATGTTTGCCAATTTTAATTTACCTTCAGCATCAACTCTTTCTGACACTGAAGATGAAAATTTTGCTTTTGCTAATGAAACTTCAGCGTTGGTAACCTCTCCAAGAGAAAGGCGTTTTTTCATTGCTGACAAGTGCTCCAAAGAAACTCGTTCTTTGTGCTCTCTCAATTTTAATATTTCTGTCCTGAGTAGAACGTCAACGTATACCTTCACGGCGTTGAGCGCAATTTCTTGCTTTAACTGTTGAAACCGCATCTTTTCTGCCCTGAGAAAGTGACTTGATCGGCTGAATGTGGCAAAAGTACCACCACCGTCTATTATTCTCTGATTCAATGTAAGACGTTTTCCAGGTATCCCATGTTGGCTATCATATAGATCGAAATTGCTATTAAAGTTGTATTGTAAATTAACCTCAGGTAAAAATCCAGCCAACCCGGAGGATTTTAGCTGTTTTTCTGCACTTTTGTATTGGTAGAGCTGAGATTTTAGTTTTGAACTATTTTTAATAGCCTTATTTATAACTTCTTCAAGGTCGATTGCGTAACAATTTGTAGCACTAAAAATGATTGCAAGTGTAATAATCAACCGAAACATTCTGCTCCTATATACATTGGTCGCACACAGGTAAGTTATTAGCATAAATTGCTTTAATAATCAATGACTAATGCTGTTGACACTATTTAGGAATTAAGTGTATCATAACTTACTATTGTATAATTTTAGATGATGAAAACTTTTTTCTTAAAAGAAAAGCAAATCGATAAAAAATGGTTTGTCATAGATGCAGAAGGGTTAGTAGTAGGGAGACTTGCAGCATTTGTAGCAACGCTATTGTGTGGAAAACATAAACCTGAGTATACACCTCATATGGATTGTGGTGATAATGTAATTATCGTTAACGCAGAAAAGGTGCATTTTACTGGAAAGAAACTTAAGGAGAAAATTTACTATAAGCATACAGGTTACCCTGGTGGTTTGAAAAAAGCTACTCCAGATAATATTTTAAATGGTAAGTTTCCTGAGCGTGTAATAGAAATGGCAATAAAAAGAATGCTTAATGGTGGCCCTATGGCACGTAAACGTTTTGGAAATTTATATGTTTATTCTGGTCCAGAGCATAAGCATCAAGGGCAGCAACCTGAAAAGGTAGATTTTGCTTCTTTAAATCGCAAAAATAAAAAATAATGGAGTAAAAATGGAAAATTCTGTAACAAATCAATCAGAAAAAATAACTAAACCAGTAATTGATTCGCTAGGTCGTTTATATTCTACAGGCCGAAGGAAGGAATCTGCAGCGAAAGTATGGATAAAGCCAGGGAACGGGAAGTTTATTGTTAATCAGAAAGACAAACTACTGGGTTACTTTAAAAGGGAATCAGTGTGTCAGATGATAAAAATGCCTCTTATTGTAACATCTATGCTTGATAAGTATGACGTATTTGCTGCGGTGAAGGGTGGTGGGCTGTCTGGTCAAGCAGGTGCCTTAGCTCATGGAATAAGCAGGGCTTTAAGTAAAATAAGCCAAGACTTATATTCTATACTGCGTAAGGGGGGATACTTAACACGAAATTCGTGTGTTAAGGAGCGTAAAAAATATGGTCAACGTGGAGCTCGAGCGAAATATCAATTTTCTAAAAGATAATCATTTTTTTGTGCTTTTTGTTAAACGTTATGTAAATATTAAAAAAAGTGTATGATATATTCTATTTTCGCGATAAATTTGGTTGACTATTGATATGAACGTAATATGCTGTTTGTGTGAATTTTTCAATATTAAGGTAATTTATGAGTAAAAAAGATATAGTAAAACAATTAAAAGAGGATTGTTCTTGTCAGAATATAAATATAACGAAATCTGACTTGGGTAAGATTTATGATACGTTTATAAAAATAATAAAAGATGGGCTAGATAGGGAAGGTGAAATACGCCTGCATGGAGTAGGTACATTCTCTACTGCTATAAGTCGGGAGAAACAATGTCGTAATCCTCAGAGTGGTGAAATCATGACTGTCCCTAAAAAGACAAGAGTGAAATTTAAAGCAAGCAAGACTCTTTTAATTGTTTTGAATGAAAAGGAAAAAGCAGTAGTTAGTTAGAGATTATCGTTTTCATTGTTTTTACTACGCTGTGTAAGCCGTAAAATATAGCTTCGCTGATTAAGGAGTGGCCTATATTGAGAGCTGAGATGTGAGGCGTCTCTTTTATTCTTTTAGCGTGTGTATAGGTTATGCCATGTCCTGCGTGGCATTCTATTCCTAATTTATTGATATATTCTGCAGCATTAGTAATTGATTGTAATTTTTCCTCTGATGGATTATTGCAGTAATCTCCTGTATGAATTTCTATTATGTCAGGCTTTCTTTCTAGCTTCTCAAGATACTTTAGTTGATTGATATTTGGATTGATAAACAGTGAAACCTTTATACCGATGCTATTCATCCCCTCTATTATACTAGAGAGTTTACTGTACATGTTGATTATATCCAAGCCACCTTCTGTTGTTAATTCCTCTCTTTTTTCTGGTACTATATTAATCGAATAGGGTTTTACCTCTTTAGTTATTCCAAGCATTTCCTCTGTAGCTACAATTTCAAGATTTAGCTCAGTTTCGATGTTTTTTTTCAGGTTGAACACATCTTCATCTTTAATATGTCTTCTGTCTTCTCGTAAGTGTACGGTGATAAAATCTGCTCCTGCATCAATAGCTATTTCTGCTGCTTTTAATGGATCTGGGTAAGGAGTTCTGCGTGCGTTGCGAAGGGTTGCAACGTGATCGATGTTAACGCCTAGTTTCATAATCCACCTCAAAGGTTGTTTATAAATTATACATGTTATTAGTTCTCTTACACAATCATTTTTTGACTCTCCGATAACGAAAGTTAGTATAACCTTTATATTTAAGAAATTTACCAAATAAAAAAAGGCCTAGTTAATACCTATTTAAGAACTTGGCGTTAATGCTCTATACGCTTGACAAGTAGCTGAACTTGGGATTATAAATACCTATAGTTTTATGATAAGGGAAATGTCAAAACCTGTTGAGCATTTTTTTATGAAAAAAAATGAGATTAGTTAAAATTTTAGCTAATTAAAAAAGACAAAAGAAACTTCACAATGTGAGTTGTTTACTATTCTCTCAAAAACTTGGCGTCCGGTTTTCTCTTATACCGCTTAGTAAGTAAGGTCCAGCTAATGTAGACAAAAATTTATAAAAACGTGCAGTGCCCTTGCTGCAAAAATAAAACATAACAAGCCTTCTTTTATACTGCGCTTTTGTTACTTAATATAAAGATTAAAGATAAATTTTGGCCTAAAACACCAATGATAATATGGTAAAAGGACTACGAAGGTTGTCAAGTAAATTTTGCATTAATCCGTTTCTATTCTACTTGGATGACATTAAAAATAGAACTACTTTGCACAATTACTTAGATATTCCCGGCTCCCTGGCTTGGTTACAGGCAGTTTTCTCAATTCTTCAGGGAGATCCGCTTCACTGTAGTTTTCAATGCTAAGCTCAAGCAAAGATATAACAGGAAAAGGCAATTTTGCTTCACTATTCCTCCTGATTAGAGCAGCTTCAGCAACGACTTTGCCCCCATTCCCTTTTGCACATTCCACTGCTTCTAGTGAAGATTTGCCCGTGGTTATCACATCTTCAATCAGTAATGTTTTTTCACCCTTTTTGATCTCAAATCCGCGGCGTAATTCAAACTTGCTATTAACGCGCTCGCAAAACATTGTCCTGGTTCCAAGCTGCCTGCCAATCTCATAACCCAAGATTATTCCACCAATTGCAGGAGATAGTATTAAGTCTATTGAACTACTTAGCTCTTTTCTTATCTTGTTTGCTAATAGCTCGCAAACTTTCATGGCTCTACTTGGATTTTCAAAAATCTTAGAGCATTGTATATATGTATCACTATGCAGTCCTGATGAAAGGACAAAATGCCCGTGCAAAATCGCTCCAGCTTCCTCAAATTCCTTCATTATTGAATCACCTTTGTATAACATCATTTTTTAAGTTTCACCCTTGCATTCTTTATTGATTATTTGAGTTACGCAAACATCAGACCACACATTTATTGCAGTTTCACACATATCGATGATCGTGTAAATAGGCAAAATCAGTCCCATAATATGCAAAGGAACGTTCATCGATACAAGATAACTAGTTGCCATAAAATAGCATCCCATTGCTACTCCAGCGTTGCCAATTGCAGCTCCTGTAGCTAAAAAAATCCATATAAACATTTCGCTTAAGGAAAATGTGTACCCATTCATCTCCGCAACAAACATTACTGTAATCAAAATAAACGCAGCACATGCGTTCATATTGGTTGTTGTGCATATTGGTAAAATAAAGGATGATAACTTCTTTGGCACTTTTAACTTATTTTGCACACAGTCTATGGTTGTTGGCAATGTTGCACTGGATGATTTAGAAAAAAACGCAAGTGTGAGCGCAGGCATAACTCCCCTCAGCGTCTGAATTGGTGATATGCCTTTATACCACATAAGTAGCGGTAAAACTAGAAATGCTTGCACGAAATTCGCAGACATTACGCAGGCAAAATACCACGAAAGACTATAAAACTCGCTGACACCTTTTAGCTCGTGCAAAAAACACGTGATAAAGGACCACACAGCAAGCGGAATGAACTTCAGTAGCCCTTGAGCAATTTTAAGTAACACATCAAAAAGTGCAGAAAACACCTGGTGTAGTATATCCTGTTTTTCTCTTGATAGTGAAATAATAGCTCCACCTATTAAAAAAGCGATCAATATGCTGCCAATAACGTTATTCTCAAGAAAGACTTGCACAAAATTTGAAGGAATGAGTGATTTCAAGTATGAAAAGTAGTTGTAATTGCTGTTACTTACGCTTTCTATCGTGTTACTTGTGAAATTTTTTCTCACTGGATCCATAAGTAAATAAAAAGATAGTGCAACAAACGCAGCTATAATGGTTGTAAGCAGCGTATAGAACAGCGTTTTCTTAAGTAAAGTTTTAATTTTAATCAAGTCTTTAAGTCCTGAAATTGTAGACACTATGGATAGAAAAACCAAAGGTAAACTGATCAATTTAAGCAAGCTAATAAATATGTCACTAAATAGCTTTGCTACTTCAAATACGACTTTATTGTTTAAATAGTACGCAACTATTGCAAGCAGTATAAAAAAGAGTATCGCAAACCTATGCATTAGAAATAAAACTTAAAAATGGCATTATACAACAATTTCGTTGTTTTGTAATTAGTAACTTAAAGGACCAACTTTTTCGGATCTACACATAACTCTATTAGAAGTTTTGTGACTGTGATTGCAGAGAACATCGAGCATAAAATTCCTATTGATAAAGTAACAGAGAAACCTCTGATTGCTCCGCTGCCAACGGCAAACATTATTCCTGCGGCAATTAATGTGGTAAGATTTGAATCGAGGATTGTCTTTATTGCGTTTTTAAAACCCTCTTCAATGGCACGAACTGTTCTTTTTCCTGATTTCATTTCTTCGCGAATGCGTTCGAATATCAAGACATTTGCATCGACCGACATACCAACAGTTAGCGCAATGCCGGCAATTCCAGGTAAGGTCAGAGTTGCCTCAAGTAGGGTAAGAATTAATAGTATAGAAATTACATTAAAAAGCAGTGCAACAGAGGCTAATAGGCCTAACTTGCCGTAAATAATAATTATAAATAAAGCAACAGCTACGATAGAGGTCATCGCTGCTATTTCTCCTGCTTTTATTGACTCTTCTCCAAGACTTGGACCGATATTTTTCTCTTCTATTATTTTAAGTGGTGCTGGCAATGCGCCAGATTTTAGAAGTATTGCAAGCTCACTTGCTTGTTTTTCAGTGAAATTACCACTAATTTCTCCCTCTCCATTTAGAATTGGTTCGCGTATTGTTGGCACAGTTAGAACTGTGTTATCAAGAACAATTACAAAGGGCTTTCCCACGTTTTCTTTAGTGATTTTTGCAAATCTCTTACTTGCTATGCTGTCGAGTTTAAAATGTACTGTGGATTTTCCAAGCGAACTGAATCTAACTGACGCGTTAACCAGCGAATCACCACCTATTTCGACCTTGCGGAATATTGGATAGGAGTTGCCTAAAGAATCCTTGAGCATGACGGTAGTTTCGTGGTCTAAATTCTGCATTTTAGCCACATTAGTGTTTGCCAAGTGAAAAGCTAGCTTAGCAGTTTTGCCAAGCAGAGATTTTATTTGTTCAGTGTCTTCTACTCCAGGTACTTGAACTAATATCTTGTTTTGCCCTTGTTTTTGTACGCTTACTTCCCTTGTACCAAGCTTATCCAGGCGTCTTTGGACGTTATTTATCGACTCTGAAACTACTTTGTTGATTAGAGAATTCTTATAGTGAGGCTTATATGAAATGAAAATCGAGGCATCTTTCCTATTTAGCTCTAAATTTGGGTTTATTTTATGAACTAGCGTTGAAACTTTCTTATAGTCATCAGTATTATTCAATGTCATAATTGCTTGTTTATCGATTCGTATTCTGGATTCAATGTTTTTTGCTAGTAGGCTTTCTTTTATTTCATCGGCTAGCATACTCAATTTTTCTTTGAAATAGGAATCCAAATCTACATTAAGAAGCAGAGATGACCCACCTTTCAGGTCAAGCCCTAGGTTTATTCTCTTTTTTGAAACAAGAAGCTTATTATCAAAGAAATTCGGCAGTATTACGTATAAGGCGAATAGGAGGATACACAGCACCGAAAAAGATTTGATTATAAGCCTATTGCGCATAAGTTATAGGTTTAAAATTGTAGTGTAAACTAAAAATGGATTTTTGTAAAATTCTCTAAATAACCTACTGTGTCACTCAAGTAGCTATAGAAACGAATTAAAGCAAAATTTGCTTAACAAGTTCCTCCGGTTTCCTTATCATAGTATTGAAGCTATTATTTAGCTCCAGTCTATA
>NZ_JADAKK010000006.1:15428-29402 GCF_020278625.1 Wolbachia endosymbiont of Mansonella ozzardi | reverse complement strand
TATACTCTTTTAAAGAATGTTCGTACAGCTGTGCTCTTGACTCTGGAATCTAGGAATTTTATCAAGTAGGTTAGCATAAAAGCTCCCCGGGCCGGATTCGAACCAGCGACCAATTGGTTAACAGCCAACTGCTCTACCACTGAGCTACCGAGGAATAAACTGTTTACAATCTATCATATTGAGCGCTGATTGTAAACGTTTTTTGCATGCAATTACGATCAAAGCAATGTTAAATGCGAGAAAAAGTGTACATTGACATGAGATACAAGCCTAATGGAAAAAGCTACGAACGCCAGTGAAAAACATAGCAATTTTATTTTCATTCGCAGCTGCTATTACAGCTTGGTCCTTCAACGAGCCGCCAGGCTGAATTATGGCTGTAATTCCATGTTTTGCGCTTTCTATTATGCTATCTGAAAATGGGAAAAATGCATCTGAGGCAAGTACAGCACTTTTGCACCTTTTGCCCGCCTTTCTAACTGCAATGTTCACACTATCTATTCTGCTTGTTTGTCCTGCACCAATACCGATAGCACAACCGTCTTTTGCTATAACTATTGCGTTAGATTTTACATGCTTACATATTTTCCAAGCAAAAATAAGATCTTCTTTTTCTTTTTCCGTTGCAGCGCACTTTGTTACTTGGCTTATTTCTTCTGCTTTTATTGTATGGCTATTATTTTCTTGCACTAAAAACCCACCGGCAACGTTTTTGATTTGATACTTTGCATTTTGCTGAAAAGAGCTATGAATAATTACTCTTAAATTTTTCTTTCTTTGCAAAACTTCCAGCCCCTTATTGCTTATTGATGGTGCTATTACTACTTCCAAAAATATCTCGCTTAATTTTTCCGCTAACTTTAAATCTATCTTCCGATTTAAAGCAACTATGCCACCAAAACTGCTTATTTCATCACACGATAGAGCTTTTTCGTATGCTTCCAGAGCGCTATTGCCAATAGCGGCCCCACATGGGTTATTGTGCTTGATTATCACTGCTGCAGGTTCCTGAAACTCAGAAATTATGCCAAGCGCAGACTCTATATCCACTATATTATTATAACTCAACTCTTTTCCATTTAGTTTTTCCAGCGGATACTTGGCGAATTGATTACTGTAAAAAGCAGCTTTTTGATGGGGATTTTCGCCATACCTGAGTTCTTGTGCTTTATGCCCATATAGGGCAAAAAACTCTGGGAACTCATTGCTTTTACTCTGGGATAGGAACCAACTGTAAATATTAGAATCGTAGCACGCAGTGAGAGCAAACGCTTTAGTTGCTAGATGTCTTCTGTATTCCAATGTTGTTTCATTGTTATTTTTGACCATCTCAGCTTTCAGTGTTTCATAGTCTTGAGTACTAGAAATGATCGAAGTAAAATGAAAATTTTTTGCTGCGGCCCTAATTAGCGCTACTCCGCCGATATCAATTTGTTCTATAATTTGCTCTTCATTTGAGCCACTGCTTACTGTTTCCCAAAATGGATATAGATTAATTATAAGCAGGTCTATGGGCTCGATTCCTAGATCTTGCATTTCTTTTTTGTGCTTTTCTCGATCACATAGTATCCCTCCATGAATTTTAGGGTGTAAAGTTTTTACCCTACCGCTTAGTATCTCTGGAAATTGCGTGTGATCTGAGACTTCTTGCGTTTTTATTCCTGCATCGGATAGGGTTTTATATGTATTTCCTGTTGAGAGAATCTCTATTTGTTGCTTTGTCAAAAACGATGCAAGGTCAATTATATTTGTTTTATCGTAAACCGATATTAAAGCTCTCTTCACTTTTATATAGAAAGTTTTTTAAGGTTATACACAAAAAAAGGGAATTTGGCTATAGTTGTAGTGTCACATCAACCATGTTTTTTAAAAATTTTTTATTTGTAATTTTATCCAACCACATGGAAACTTTGATAGCAAGTAGAGGTTATACTTAATCTAATATTAAGTCTCTCTTAAGAGATGCTCTTAAAAAGCCCTGCGATACCAAAATAAATAAAGAGGTATGCCACTTACGGTGAATAAACTTGCAATTAACAAGGTGCTTATAGGAGTTTCAAGTATCACCCAGCAGCAAAAGGTTGTTGATATACTACCAATTAAAAGCTTGTAATAATTTCTCTCCTTTACAATAACCTTTAGAAAAGCAAGGCTACATGCAAGGTAGACAAATAAAAATGAAACTACAGAAAAGTCGATAATAGATGTGATTTGCTGAGCAAAATTGTTATTTGAAGTAAGAATTAGCAAAACTATAGTTCCAACTGAGCTGGTTATTATTCCCCAAAAGGGAGAACCATGCTTATTCCTTTTGGAAAAGAATTGTGGCATAAGTTTATCTTCAGCAAGACCAAAAGCAACTTGTCCACTAGACAATACCCAAGCATTTAAACTACCAACACAAAAAATGAATGCAATTACAGAAATAATCAAATGCCAATTATCAGAAAACATAATTTTTATTGCATCAACATACGGCGCTCTTGAACTTGCTAAATCATTCCCATTTATTAACCCCATAATTGTAAAATTATTGATAAAATATATAACAGCAACACAGATTGTGCCAAGTACAACAGCTCTTGGTATAGTTTTGGTCGGGTTATCGACCGATCCTGCAGGTGCTGTTGCCAGTTCAACTCCAACGAAACACCATAAAGTTAAAAGTGTAGAGCGGGCAAGAATCTGCGATGCTGTAAGACTTGAGATTTCTTCACTTATGATAAAGTTGTTTCTATCGAAAAAAAATAACGCTGCTACAGGTACTGCAAGCAATACAGAAATTTTTATAACCGTGAGTAGAAACTCAACGCGCCCAGCAGTAGCTATTCCTCTTAAATTTACTAACGTAATGACTGTAAATAGTAGTAATTCTAAAAGCAAACGCATACTTTGGATATCTTCATGGAAAAATGGTGTAAGATAACCAACACCCACAATTATTAGGGCTGTTGTGCTAACCCAGGAGATTATCCAATATGTCCAACCAACAAAAAAAGCTGCTGTAGGACCAAAGGCATGTTTTGCATAAACGTGAGGGCCTCCGGTCTCTGGAAACTTTGCACATAGCGCGGAAAACACTAGTGCAAGAGATACAGCACCAGCTCCTGATATTGCCCAACTTATGAGGCTATAAGTACCATATGGGGCAAGGCTAATTGGAAGCATAAAAACACCAGAGCCAATTTGACTACTGATTACCAAAGCAAAAACAGTTAAAAAACCTATTTTATTTGACACAATACCTCTTGATTCTATCAACACAGGCAGTAGTATAACTTGACCCCAAGAGTTTTAACAAATAAAAAATTATGTCTTTGAGTTAAGCTTTTAGGAGGATCGCTTTGTGGATCTGCGGTACCAAAGTAAATAAATAAGTGTGCCGCTTAGGGGGAACAGGCTTGACATTAATAATGTGCTTATGGGAGTCTCATATATTGTCCAGCAGCAAAAAAGTATAGCCACGCTTCCAACCAAGAATTTGCGGTAATTTTTCTCTTGTATAATAACCTTGAGAAGAGCAAGACTACACGCTAAATAGACAAATAAGTATGAAACTACAGAAACATCAATTATTGAAGTTACTTGATCAGCAAAATTTTTGTTTGACGTGAAAACAAGTAAAACTAATATTCCTAACGTATTGATTATCATTCCACAAAAAGGGGCGTCATATCTGTTTTTTTTAGCAAAAAGTTGCAGCATTAGCTTATCTTTTGCAAGGCCTAGAGCAATTTGTCCATCAGCTAGAAACCAAGCGTTTAGACTACTTGTGGAAATGATAAAGGCAATAATGGAAACTATTAAATACCAACTACCAGGTAAAACTATTTTTATCGCATCGACATACGGTGCTTCTGAGTTAGCTAGGTGATTGCCATTTATTAGTCCCATAATTGCAAGACTATTAATAAAATATACAACAGCAACACAGATTGTGCCAAGCACTATGGCCCTTGGTATAGTTTTGCTCGGATTCTCAACTGATCCTGCAGATGCTGTCACTGTTTCAAGCCCGATGAAGCACCATAAAGTGAGCAATGAAGAGCGAGCAAAAATTTGAGATATTGTAAGATTCGAGACTTTCTCGCTCACAATAAAGTTATTTCTATCGAAAAAAAATAGTGCTGCTATTGGTATTGCAAACAATATGGTGATTTTCACAATCATCAATAGGAGCTCAACATGTCCAACTGTAGTTATCCCTCTTAAGTTTATTAGCATAATAGCTAAAATTAATGTTGCTTCTAAAGGCAAACGTATACTTTGTATATCATTATGAAAAAGTGGAGCTAAATAACCGATACTTGCAACTGTTACAGCTGTTGAACCAACCCATGAACTTGCCCAATACGTCCAACCGACAAAAAAAGCTGCTGTAGGACCAAAAGTATGCTTCACATAAACATGAGGACCACCGGTTTCTGGAAATTTTGCACAGAGTAAGGCAAAGACCAAAGCAAGAGATATAGCACCAAATCCTGATATCACCCAGCTTATAGGACTATACATACCATATGGTGCAAGGCTGATTGGAAGCATAAAAATTCCAGAGCCAATCTGGCTACTAATCACTAAGGCAAGAACAGCCAAAAACCCTATTTTATTTGACACAATAGCTTTTAATTTTTATCTGATAGATTAACAATATAACTTCAGCTCAGAAATTTCAATCGATCTTTATAAAGCTTGCATTTTTCTACATGTATGCCATAATGAGTTATTCTGTTAGTCATTGAGTAAAAACTATAAATCGGGATTAAGAAGGTTTTTAGTTGTTTGTGGGTATGTTTATACCCAAATTGACAAGAAAGCGCAACTTTATTATAATAAGCATTTACTAATTTTATGGGGTATTTATGGTAGCAAGTGATAGTACTTGAAAAAGGTGTGCATTAACCTATATAAAAAAATCTGGTGATAACCATAATGTTAAAGAGTTTTTATAATCTTGTAATACGCAAAACATTACAGATTGAGATGAGGATAAGTTTGCATAAGTATATAAAGGATTTATCGGGAGTTAAAGTCTAAACAGTGGACAAAATAGAAGAAATGAATACAACGAGAGAAATGGCGGTCAAACTATAGGCACTCGGGATATACATGTACACATATACAATAGAGGTTTAGATTTTTGGGATTTTTTACTATTACAATGCTGTATCAATTCTCCATTCGGTGGGCATGGTCATACTACAGTTATGCATAACTATGGCAACATCGCTAGCCAGAGCAGAGAAGATAAGAAAAAAAGACTTGGAAGATAATAGAAAATTACTGGCTTTAGGTATAGTAATTACAAGCTGTGTGTGTTGCTTTCTATGCTGGTATGTGCTTTTGGTGTAATAGTAGCAAAAAAGCAGCTAGAGAATCAGGAAAAATAGATTATCTAGATGATAAACTTAAAACGTTCAGAAATATAGAATTTACAGTTAGCGCTATTTCTTTGGCAGCTTTGATAGCTTGCGCGTTTTATCCAGCCTTACCAGTGTGGAGTTTAATCATTCTTGGCGTTAACTCTCTTGCATGTTTTGTTGGTGGTTTAGCTTTTCATGTGAAACATCAGGAAGAATCAGAGAATATTGAGAAGGCTAAAACGGAGGTATAGGCTTGTAAAGCTAGCGCACATTATTATCACTACAATGCATTCTGAAGTTGTAAGTTAGTTAGATTTTCATTAAATATCGGTAGCTACAACATAAGTTACATAGCTAGTGTGGTTCTACATCATATCGCGCAACTCATTTGTGGTACCTGGTGCAGATTCCATTAACACGTAGCGGGATGAAGGTTGTTGTTCAGCTATAAATATTTTAGAAATTTACCAAATGGGGAAAAGGCAAAAAAAACCTAGAGCAGCTAGTATTTAAATACTTCCTTGTCTATTTGACGTTCTATACTGTCTTAAACGACTTATAAGCGCGTTTCAGCTTTGAAACCAGGAGTTTTATAAAGACATGAGATGAACATAGTGCAAAAATTTAAACACGAGACGCCGAATACCCTAAATTTTTTATCATTAACCTATACAGATTGTGAAGATAAATAGCTTTAGTATCATGATAATGGAGTTAAAAGAACTTGTCAACTAGTTTTTTTGTTCTGACGGTTATATACGCCTAGCACGCTGCTAGAAACTGGTTTGATATGTGAGAGGTTTTATAAAGATTTATTTGCCAACATAGAGCTGCCTTGGTCTACTGATTTTAGTTTCTTTGTCATTTGCCATTTCATACCACTGAGTAACCCAACCAGTAGTTCTTGCAAGTGCGAAAATAGGTGTAAACATATTCGAAGGAATATCAATAGCATTCATTATTATACCTGAGTAAAAATCGACATTCGGATATAACTTGCGCACAACAAAATACTCATCCTTTAAAGCTATTTCTTCAAGTCCTTTTGCAATTTTGAACAGTTCACTACTTTGTTCCAGTTTGTCCAAAACCTCATCACAGGCGTCCTTCAATATGCGCGCGCGTGGATCATAATTTTTGTAAACACGATGACCAAACCCCATTAATTTGAATGGATCTTTATCATCTTTAGCTTTTTCAATGAACTTATCTATATCTCCACTTTGCTCTATCTCCTTTAGCATATTTATAACTGCCTCGTTAGCGCCACCATGAGCCGGTCCCCAGAGCGTAGCAACTCCTGCAGAGAGGCTTGCAAACAAACTAGAACCGGCTGATCCTACCAACCTGACAGCTGCTGTAGAAGCATTCTGTTCATGGTCAGCATGAAGAGTGAATATTTTATCCAGAGCTTTTGCAAAAAGGGCACTTTTATCGTTATCAAAAGTATCGCCAAACATCATCCTTAAGAAATTTTCACTATAGCTCAATTCATTGTTGGCATTGATGAACTCCTGATTGTTGATATACCTGTATATCATTGCAATAATTGCAGGAACTTGTGCTATCGCAGAAATTCCAAAATCTAGATCTTCACTATTGACGTTGTTGCCATGTCTTTCATGGTAAAGTGCTGACAAACCTGCAAAACATGCAATCAAAATCGACATAGGGTGCGCAGTTTTTGGAAATGCTTTAACTACGTTTATAACCTGCTCTGGTAATTCAGATAATTCTCCTATTTTCAGAAGAAACTTTTTGTGTTGCTCTAAATTAGGCAACTCACCATAGAGTAATAGGTAAATTATAGCAGTAAAATTATTATTCTCTGCTAAATCAGCTATGCTATGTCCTCTATACTTAAGAACTCCTTTATCTCCATCAATGAATGTAATTGTGGAAGAACACGAAGCTGTGGAAACAAACCCTGGATCATAAGTGAGCAACCCTGTTGTCCTGTACAAATCCTTAATATCTAATACATCAGGGCCTATTGTTCCGTTTAATATGGGTAGCTCAATCTTTAATCCGTTGCTTAATTCTAATAACGCTTTTTTATCCATCACTTAGGTCACTCAAATTCTATACAAAGCGTGCAAACCGAGGAGTATATATTAACTAGTTAACTTTGGATTAACCACACTAAGCAGTCATCAACGCTTTTACTTTTGCATTTAAGCGACTTATTTTACGTGCAGCAGTGTTTTTATGAATAACACCTTTATTCACACACTTGTGCAAATTAGATTCAGCATTTCGAAATGCTATAACGACATTTTCTTTATCACCAGACTTGATTATATCAACCAATTTTCTAATAGCAGTGCGGGTTTTACTTTTGCGCATTTTATTTATCAAAGTGCGCTTCGCTATTACCTTTATCATTTTTTTAGCACTCTTATGATTCGCCATATATTAATACCTAAAACACTGTACTCTTTCCTTATTATAGAATTTTTTTCACTAATTTGCAATACTAGTTTTTTCTACAGCCAATTCGCTACTTTTCTCTTCAATAGCTTTTTCTAAACTTCTCAAGAATTCATTCCTACTTAAACCAGGGTATATCGGAGGTAATATCTCTATTATTGCCTTTCCGGAATTTTTTCTTATAGAAAGTATACTCTTTGGCCAAAATAAACCGGTATTTAAAGCGATTGGTAATACAGGAACAGATAATACGCTATATAAAGCTGCAACACCTGGTCGATATTTTGCTTTTTGTTTTGCAACTGTTCTAGTGCCTTCAGGAAATATTATTATGCTTCTATTTTCTTTTATACGCATCTTAGCTAACTTAACAATATAGCGTATAGATCTGATACCATCCAAACGGTTAATAAAAATCATTCTAAGCGCTATGAGGTGCAAACCAACAAATGGAATCCACTTCAGCTCACGTTTTAAAATAAAAACTGCGTTTCTAAATAAAAGTATAAAAATAAATGTTTCAAACGGAGATTGGTGCTTAGAAGCAATTATAAAGGGCTGCTTTGGAATGTTTTCTACCCCCTTAATTGCGTATTCAACTTCACATAATAAACGAAGCATAAACAACACAACCTTTACTGAACAGGCAAGGAAAATAGTTATTATGCGTGCAGGAAAGAAGAGTATAGGAAGAGCAATTGAAGTATAGAATACCTCCCATAATATAAGAAAAAGATTAAACAATAAGCCCGAAATCATGAACTCAGATAAACTTACTTGAGTTTAGCTCTACTGCAAATTAAAAACAATAAGTTTAACTGTTGATTGTCTGAGTAATAGGGTGTGAGTCAGCTAATTTGTCCTTCAATTTTTTGTTAGCAACATGAGTATATATTTGTGTTGTGGAAAGGTTAGTATGGCCAAGAACTTTTTGTATCAGCACAATACTTGCCCCACTATCCAGTAGATGGGTAGCAAAAGAATGTCTAATCACATGTGGAGAGATTTTATTTTCATCAATATTACATTTTCTTGCTAATTCTTTAATTAATTGACCGATTCTTTGCCTAGTAATCGGCTTATTAGGTCTATTACCTGGAAACAGCCAATCAGAATCCTGCCCGTCAAGAATCAGATTGTTACGAACTAATAAATAATTTCTAAGGCTCCTCAGCGCTTGCTCATTAAAAAGAATTTGCCTCTCCTTACCACTTTTTCCTTTTATTATTACGTAACTTTCTTTGTCATTACTGTTTGCTAAATGTAACACCTCACGTAACTTCATATTAATCAGCTCAGAAATACGCATGCCGGAAGAGTAAAGTATGTTTAAAATAGCGCATAACCTCCTACTGTTTATTTCTTTATTCGACTCGCTCACTGATTTTCTGACTGTATCCATTAACAAGAGCATTTCTTTGACACTTAAATATTTTGGCAAAGGACGAGAAACTTTTGGATTTTTCAATTCATCATCATTAGCTGGAGCTGGATTGAAATCTATTATTCCATCATTAAATAGGCATTTATAAAAATTTTTCATGGCAGATATCTTTCTTGATACAGAACTGCTTTTATATTTCTTTTGTGTGCATAGAGATTTTACGTAATCTTTGATATTAGTTTTACTTGCGCTGACTAAAGTAGTGCCACTTTTCAACAAAAAATCTTCAAGTTGACGTAAATCTGAACGATAACTTTCTAAAGTATTTTGCGTAGCAGATCTTTCTGACACCAAAGTATCTATGTAATACGTTATGTAAAGATTCTCTTTTTTATTCTGTAACTGCTCTCTTTTCATTCTCAGCTCCTATATTTATTTCTTTGACTATAGTTTGATTAGAAATGTTATTCGTATTTCTTAATAAAAAACACGAAATAAATAAAATGTTTAACAATAGAGTAAGTATAATAAACCCCCGTCTTAATTTTTTTTTTAGATTTGATCTTACCCTTACCATAGTTAAATTATAACATCAAATCTGTAGAAAACATCCTGAAAAGTGAATTTTGCTATAATATACCACTTTTTGGTCATATCTACTTATATCCATTATAATATAATGTTTTTATAGCGCTAGCACAACTAAACGGTAACTCTTATATTAGTGCTACAGATGTTAATAAATTTTTAGTATATATGCTCTGTTAAAATAAGAAATCACGTAGTATCTTTTTTCAATAAAGCACTAATAAAAGGAAGAGTAACATTTGATCCCATAGATTCATCATCTACCTTTTCTATAATTTCACTAATGCTGTAAAAAGAACGCTCCACTCTTGCCAAAATATAATCGATCACTTTCAAATCAATTTTCAACTGTTTATCTGAAAACCGTTTCATCAACATAATCCTTAACAATTCCTCACTCGCTGATGGAATTTTTATGCTGGTGGTTGATAATATGCGAGAACTTAAATCTTTCAACTCAAAGTTAAGCTTGTTTGGTGAAGTTGAAGAAGTAATAAGCAATCTCTTGTTATTTTCTTTCATGTAGTTATAACAATGAGTTAACATTACTTCATCTTGAACGTTTTGTATATCTTCTAAAACAAAAGCATTGCTATATCTAATCTCGCTTATAAAATTGTTCACATTGATAAAGATTGTATCGTTCATCAATTGCCAAATGTGAGCAAGATGAGTTTTACCAGAGCTTTTAGGCCAAAAAAGGATCAGGCATTTCCAAGATAAATTACTAATGACTGAGTGGTACACGTGTTTATTTTCATCCAAGATGATGAAGTTTTGCCAGCTATAATCAGTTTGATTGCTGTTAAATAAATTTAATTGCACACTAGACATTTTGTGTTCCTGACGGTAACTTTTACGTCAAGATTTACTTACTCTCCTTGAGTACATCAGGTATTTCCTGCCCTTATTACAATACAAAAAACCTGTTAGCCATTTCTATAAAACTCACTTTTAAGATATTTATCGGTTATACATTCCACTGATACATAAAACATTGCTATTATTGGAACAAAAAGTAATATACCCATAAGTCCAAAATATGAAGCACATACAGTAACCCCAAGAATAATTACAGCCGGATGTATATGGACTTTTTTTCCTATTAACAAGGGAACCAGTATATTTGTATCCATCAACTGTCCAACACCGAATAATATTAAAACAGCAGTGCTTTCAAACCATCCACTGAATTGAGTAACAGCGCTCAAAAACCCAATGATAGTATATAATAATGGCCCCATATAAGGTATAAATGTTAGTGTCCCTGACAAAACTCCAATAGCAACAGAATGTCTCAACCCGATTATACTAAGACCTACAGAATAAAAAATCATCATAAAAATGCATACATTTGCCTGTCCTTTTAGGTAGTTAGATACAATAAAATCCACTTTTGAAAAATAATCTGCAACTTTTTCTCTGTAAGGAACAGGAACTAATTTACTAACTTTTGCTACAATCAAAGGCCAATCACGCAATACATAAAAGAACATCACCGGAGTAATTACCACTAATGATACTGTATGAATTAAGCTAAAGCTTGAGTTTAACACCTGGATTATAAGATTACTGGTAATATCAAAGGCATTTACAAAATAAGATATATAATCGCCGTAATTTTTTGCTAGACTTTCAGATAAGTGATCAAACAAACCATCTTCTGTTTTTATATTGAGAAATTCTAACACAGATGGAATAACTTTGAGGTTCAGCGAAGGTGTTTTACTGACTAAAAAATTCAATATCGAGGTGATTTGAACATATATAATAGGTAAAACAAATGTGACAGCTAATACAAAAATCATTAGTAGGACAAGTATTATAAAAATTACAGAATATAGGCGTGGTATTCTATACTCCTCAAACTTTACTACTAACGAATTAAATAAATATGCAACAACGATAGATATTAAGCATGGAAAAATCATAGGGCGCACTAAAAATAACGTGCCAATTATAAGAAGTAATATAAGACAAACAGTTGCATAGCGTTTTTGCATGTTTTTAGCATAGTCAATTTATAAAAAAAATACACAGTTTATTTTATCTATGTAAAAATGAATTACCAAAAACAGAGAAAGCTTACAAAAAACAAAGTACCTATAGTTTATCTATAAACGACCAAAAAGCACCTTAGCAAGTGCTTTCTGATACGAAAACACACCAAGTAGCCTTTTTTATCATACAAGTAGCTGAACACTGGAATCTATAATACTACTTTAGTAATAAACACTTAAGAAATTTGCCAAATAAAAAAAGGCAAAAGAAACCCCGCTAACTAGTTATTCACTATCTATCTTTTAAATTGGCATTTTTTTATTGTCTTAGACGTTTTAATAAACGCATTTTAGCTTGTATTAGGTAAAAACCTTGAGAGTTTATAAAGACATGAGGTGCAAATAGTGCAAAAAATTAAACAACAGTACGCTAAGTACATTGAGTTTTTTTGTTGTTTTACCTGCATGTACTGGAGATAAACAATAACTTCACTACTATGAATAAGGATAACGGCGAAAGTTGTCAAGTAGTTTTTTCCGTTTTTATGGGTAAACATACCTAAAATAGCATTTAAGAGTATGTTATCCGTTTTTCACTTCTAAGTGATAAAAAAATTTATTAGTTTATTATACGGTTCTTTTCATGTATAAAATTATAGCAAGTTTGTACGAAAGGTTGTTTTATGAGCAAAATTATAGAAATTAGGGCACCAAAAACTCTAGGTGGTGAATCAGTCGCGGAAGGTATAGTCAAAATAAAGAAAAATATTGGCGAAGCAGTAAAAGTAGATGACTTAATCTTTGAAATTGAAACTGACAAAACAGCGCTTGAATTAACCGCAGAAGCTTCAGGGCAAATAACTGAATTTTTCGTAAAAGAGGATGATATAATAAACCCTGATCAACTGTTAGCAAAACTCTCAGTAGGAGAGGTGAAAGAAGAAATAAGTCAAGAAGATAAAAGTAAATCTCCTGCTAAAAAAGACGCTCCTTCAGCTCGTAAAATTATGGAGGAAAATGCAATCAACGTAAAAGATGTCAAAGGGAGTGGCATGGGAGGCAGGATAACCAAAGCAGATGTAATAGGTCATATAAGTAAAAGTACAGGAGCTGAACAACCTGCAGTGAAACGAAATGAATTGCCAAAAAGTGTAGCAGGTAGTGAGCAAAGAGAAGAACGAGTAAAAATGAGCAAAATAAGGCAAGTAATTGCTGCTCGTTTGAAGGCGTCGCAAAACACTGCTGCAATACTGACTACATTCAATGAGATCGACATGAAAAATGTAATAGATCTTAGGGCAAAATATAAAGAGACTTTCGAAAAAAAATATGGAATAAAACTTGGTTTCATGTCGTTCTTTATAAAAGCAGCAGTGCAAGCACTGAAGGAAATCCCTGAATTTAACGCTGAAATCTCAGGCGATGAAATCGTATATAAACATTACTATGACATAGGTGTTGCTGTTGGTACTGATAAGGGCCTTGTTGTGCCGGTTATTCGGAGTGCCGATAAAATATCATTCGCCGAAATCGAATTGACTTTGGCTGCTCTTAGCAAAAAAGTTCGAGAAGGTAAGCTGCAAGTTTTAGAAATGGAAGGTGCAACATTTACCATTTCAAACGGCGGAGTATACGGTTCACTCTTGTCCACCCCGATAATAAACCCTCCGCAATCTGGAATACTTGGTATGCATTCAATACAAAACAGGCCAGTTGTTGTAGGCAACTCAATTGAAATCAGGCCCATGATGTACACTGCCCTCTCCTATGACCACAGAATAGTTGACGGCAAAGGAGCAGTAACCTTCCTTGTTAAAATAAAAAATTATATAGAAGATCCAAGTAGATTAGTTTTGGAAGTGTGACTCAAGTAAGTGATTGTTATCTCTACAAACCTAAATATCATCCAGTTTTGCTATAGTTCAGCAACTCCAGAAATGGTTAGAACTCTGATATTCCTAAAAGATGAATAAAGCCCGCTCAAATAACTCCTTTTGTTTCTTATGGTCACCTGGAGCACCATAAGCGTCACTGGGATTTACTAGTGTTATAGCAATTTCAAAATGATCAGAGTCATAATGTTTTTCTTGGATTGCTAAAGCTCGTTCAAGCGACTCCTTTTGTTTCCTGTGGTCACCTAAAGCACCATAAGCAATACCGAGATTGATTAGTGGCTTAGCAGCTTGGAAGTGATTGGAACCGTAATGTTTCT
>NZ_JADAKK010000006.1:7367-15328 GCF_020278625.1 Wolbachia endosymbiont of Mansonella ozzardi | reverse complement strand
CTTGGAAGTGATTGGAACCGTAATGTTTCTCAAGGATGGGTAAAGCTTGTTCAAGTAGCTCCTTTTCTCTCTGAGGATTACCTAAAGCGCCATAAGCGGCGTCAAGGTTTCCCAGTATTGTAGCAACTTTAAAATGGTCAGAACCTTAATGTTTTCAAAGATAGATAAAGCACGTTCGAGCAACTCTTTTGTTTCCTGGGGATTGTTTAAAGCGTAATAAGTGGTACCGAGGTTTGTCAATGTTATAGCGATTTCAAAATGATCAGAATCATAGTGTTTCTCTTGAATTACTAAAGCGCGTTTAAGCAACTTCTTTTCTTTCTGAGGGGCCCCTAAAGCACCATAAACAATGCCTAAGTTTCCTAGTGTGTTGGCAACTGTAGAATGATCAGAGCCATAATGTTTCTCTCAAGGATGGTAAAACCTGTTCAAGCAACTCCTTTTGCTTTCTAGGATTATCTAAATCAGAGTATCCATCATCCATATTATAGATCTTCAAGATAGTTCTTTTCTACTGTTTGTTTTTCTGAAGGATTTTCTTTTAGCAAATCATCTATAGATGAGAACATTTCTAAATGTGGTAGTAATTGCCGTTTTTAGCATAATCTTCTAATTTACCACTGTAGTAAGGAAAACTCTTTTGTAATAGTTGAAAAACAGTTTCTATGTCTTCTTTAGTTTTTCCACTTCCCTCTGACTTTAGCCTTGTACTTCCTGAACTAAGTTGTGCACTAACACGCTATGGTCTTTTTTAACAGTTAACATAGAATAACTTGATAATATTTCCAATGCTTCATGGAAAATTTCTGAAGAAGAGTTATTTTCTTAATTATCAGCAAAAATTTCTAGTAAAAATTGAGGAATAGGACTACTACCTAAGTAAACAAGTAGCAACTAGCCAATTAGTTGCCAATAAGGATTCTTTTTTTATTGCTTCTACTGTAATGTTTCATGTAACATACACTACTACAGTCTCTATATTAGTACCAGGTGGAAATGTTTCAAGCAATGCTTTATTAGATAATAAAGCTCGTTTTCTATCATTATATAATTTCAAATAGTCTGAAATATTTATATACGTTTTCTTATATAAGCACTTGCTTGGGATAAAGCTAGAGGTAAATGACTTAACGTCTTCGCCAATGAATCTACTTGAGTTATATCGAGTTTTTTTCTTTTACTTCTTAGTATCTTACGAATGTAGCTCCTTGATTCTCCAGGTTCAAAAACATCAACAAAAATAGTGTTCTGTGGCAGCCAAATTTATAACGAGAAGTTAATAATGTCTTTCCTCCTTTGTGTAGGAAGTAAATCTGCTGTGTCTTTGTAATTCATTTCCACATACTAGCAGCCACCCAGCACGTTTAGGGTATTCTAGCCAACGCTTAACATACTTAGCATGACCTTCCTCGAGAACGTCTTCTTCATAACCATGAATAATGTTTAGCTCGCGTCCTAACTTGATGTACTCGTTAATTAAAGTATTTCTATCTTGTGCATCAAACTAGATTATCCACTTATATTTTTGGAATTTACTCCAAATAAATTCTAATGCTAATTGTGTTTTGCCTATTCTGCCTAGTCCGTGACAAGCAGCCAGTGTTGCTGTATCACTAGTGTCCAGGCATTCTTCTATTTTATCCAGCAATGTTTCTCTGCAACAAAGTTATAATTTCGAAAAGAGACTTGCCAAAGTTCAGGTAGACCTTCTTTAGGTTTAAGATTATAAAGACTTTATATAATTCTCTTAAAATAATCATCTTTTATTAGATAAGGAACTTTGTTACCCTTTTGTGCCTACCATTTTTCTACCTTTCCCCGTGCAAAGTCAAAAACTATGTCAATGTCTTTTTGTCTGATATTTTGTATATATTCCCTATTTCTTTCTTAATAATATTATCTAATTTTGAATGATTAGGTTGATTAACTACAAACTTTAATCTAAGTAGAAAATCTTCTATTTCATCATCACTACAATTGAAGTTTTTTTCAGTTCAGTATGATTTTTTATTTTGTAGCACGCTCCTTTTTGACCTTTGCAAGTATTTAAAGCGTTGTCATCTGTTAACGTTAACTCTTCCAGGTACTTCTCTAATGTTTCTATGCTGCCTTGCTTTGCTGCACCTTTTTTTTAAGTTCACATTAACATTGGTATAGATGACAAGTGTAATGTCGCTGTTCTGAAACTCTGGGCTTTGCTTAATCTCAAGATGAGATTCAACAAAATACTTGTTTAACCCAAAATCTTCTTTCTGTTGCTTTCTATCATTTCCATCAATAAATCTTCAAAAGTAATATTCTTCAAAGGGCGATGTACATTATAGTGCTTAGCTTGAACCAAGGCAATTCTCGATTTGTTTTCCTGATCTTTGTACTCAAAAAAAATTTCACCAAAGGCTGCAAAACCTTCTATATTTGATGCTAACTGAAAGTTAATTTTGCCATTTAACCTGCAAAGCAGATACAGCATTAGTAATTTTACTTCATACTTACGACCTTGATTACCTGTTGATGCGCCAGCTCTTCTCTAAATCTAGAATTACCGAGTACTTCAGATTGTTTATTTTCTACATTCACATTCTACTAAACACTATCAATAACTTCATTCTATAAAAAATTAAAGATTACAAAACACCTGAAATAATGCAATAGAGCCTTTATATGTTAATAGAAGGCCTTCAAGGATAGGAATTGCTTAGCAAACCCTTAATTCTTGGTTTAAATAAGGCTTTTTAAAGATTTTCTAAATCTAATATATCATTGCTGTAGGCTGCATTTAGTAATATAATCTCATATTAAATGGACGTCACTTAAGTTTATGTTAGATTCCACGTTAGTTTTAACAGTTGTTCTTATATTCTTCATTTTTACATTGTCGTTTCTTTTTATAAGAAAGACATTTGGGTCAACAAATAAGAAGATAATAAAGTCCTTCAGAAAAATTGTTCAGCAGATTAATGCACTAGAGCCGGAAATGCGGAGCTTATCTGATGAGGAGCTTGCTGGCAAAACCGAGGAATTCAAACGAGAATTGAAAGATGGAAAAACACTAAATGACCTTCTCGTACCTGCGTTTGCGGTTGTACGCGAAGCATCGAGAAGATTTCTTGGTATGAGGCACTTTGACGTTCAGCTGATCGGTGGGATGGTACTTCACAGTGGTATGATATCAGAGATGAAAACAGGCGAGGGAAAGACACTAGTTGCAACTTTAGCTGCATACCTAAATTCCTTAGAAGGCAAAGGTGTACATGTTGTCACTGTTAATGACTACCTTGCAAAACGAGACACAGAATGGATGAGCAAATTATATGATTCTCTTAGGGTCTCTGTTGCGTTTATCACGAATAATTTGACAGATGAAGAGAGAAAAGAGGCTTATAGTGCAGATATCGTATATTCAACAAACAACGAGCTTGCCTTTGATTACTTGCGGGACAATATGAAATTTTCTCAAGGGGATATGGTGCACAGAGGCTTCAATTACGCGATAGTAGACGAAGTAGACTCCATACTCATTGACGAAGCGCGTACTCCACTTATTATTTCTGGTCCAGTTGAGGGAAACAATCAGATATATAAGCAAGTAAACAAAATAGTAGCCAAATTGGTTGATTCTGATTATGAGATAGATGAAAAGGGCAAGGTAGTGTCCCTCACTGAAGATGGCATTTCGCGTGTGGAGGAATTACTTAGGTCATATAATCTAATTTCTGAAAATTCCTCACTTTATGATAATGGCAATATGATAATGACTCACTATATAGATCAAGCATTGCGTGCACATAAGCTGTTTACTGCTGACAAAGATTATATAGTAAAGGATGGCAAGGTAGTAATTATCGATGAGTTTACTGGACGTATGATGGAGGGCAGGAGATATTCCGATGGCCTTCATCAGGCACTTGAAGCAAAAGAGAATCTTGAAATTCAGCATGAAAACCAAACTCTAGCATCGGTTACATTTCAGAATTACTTTCGTATGTACAACAAACTTTCTGGTATGACGGGAACAGCGGCAACAGAGGTGGAGGAGTTTCGCGATATATATAAGCTGAATGTAGTAAAGGTTCCAACTAATGTGCTTGTAAAGAGAATAGATGTTGATGATGAAATTTATGGCACAGAAAAAGAAAAATTTAATGCTGTGTTGAGGTTTATAGAAAGATGCCACAAACGCCTTCAACCGGTCCTTGTTGGCACGGTTAGTATTGAAAACTCTGAAAAACTTTCTGCGCTTTTGCAAAGCCATTCTCTTAAGCACTCAGTGCTAAACGCTCGTTATCACGAACAAGAGGCGTATATAATAGCACAAGCTGGAGTGCCAGGCAGCATTACTATAGCGACTAACATGGCAGGACGTGGAACTGATATTCAGCTTGGTGGTAATGCTGAAATGATAGCAAAAGTAGAGCTAAATAAGATAAAAAATGCTGATGAAAGAGAAAAAAAATACCAAGAAATAGTCGAAAGAGTAGAAAAAGATAAGGACATTGCTATAAAAGCTGGCGGTTTATGTGTGATTGGAACCGAAAGGCATGAAAGCAGGAGGATAGATGATCAATTACGTGGTCGCTCTGGTCGTCAGGGTGATCCTGGACTTTCTAAGTTCTTTTTGTCGCTTGAAGATGATTTAATGAGAATATTTGGCTCTGATAGAATGAGAAGTTTTTTACAAAAAGTGGGGCTAAAAAACAGCGAAGCTATTCATCATCCATGGATCAATAAGGCACTTGAAAAGGCGCAGAAGAAAGTTGAAGCTCGAAACTATGACGTGCGAAAATCTCTGCTTAAGTTTGATGACGTAATCAACAACCAACGCAAAGTTATTTTTAAGCAGAGAAGTCATATTTTAGGTAATGAAATCAATGATTTGTTTGAAGTGTATAGTGAAGTAAATGAGAGTGTAATAGAAAGCATAGTGCAAAGCGGTTATTGCGAAGATTATATCGAAGATATAGCTAAGGAGTTTCATACGAGATATGGAATGACACTTGATAAAGAAGACTTAGCGAAGTTTTTGAACAAACAAGAAGCTTTGGATTACATAAACGATAAAGTGCAAGAATCTTTTGCTGAAAAGGAAAGATATTTCAATAGTCAGCAAACCACAGATTTGTGGAATACGGTAGTCAAGCAGGTAATGATCATGACTCTTGATCATTTATGGAGGGAACACCTCTCAATTCTGGAAAGCCTAAGACAAAGCATAAATTTGCGTGCTATGGGACAGAAAGACCCGCTTAATGAATTTAAACGCGAGGCTTTCTTAATGTTTGAGTCGATGCTTGAAAGGTGGAAAGAGCTTACCATTCATCGCCTAGCACACTTTAAGCTAGCAGATAACCAAGAAATAGGTAATAGGTTGTACCTTGCTAAAAAGGATAATTCCCCCAAAGTCTCAAGAAATGACAAATGCCCTTGTAACTCTGGAAAGAAATACAAACACTGCCACGGGGCGGTTACTGTGGTGAATTAGTAGCTTAGGTCTGTGTGTTCTCATCTACATTGACCTTACTTAACTCGCTGTCCGATAAACGCTATGGTTTTACTTGTTGAGGAGGCCTAGGTTCTTCTTCTGGTGATTTTGTTTATTAGATATATACTTTCTCACTACTCCGACAAGCTTAATTGCAATATCTACTCCAATTGCAGCTGTAATTGGGAATAACAGTGCTATAACCCCTATAGATAACAGAGAATTTGCTGTAGTTGATAAAGATAACAAAGAATCTACCTTGGTTATTGGAGTAACGCCACATGCGACAAGACCAATTCCAGTTATAACGCTCCCAGTAAATAAGCCGCCTAGGTGCATAATTGCTTTTAGTAAATCACCCATATTACGATTATGTGGACTTGAGGATGGAGGAGTTGTGATGAGAGCTGCAATTAATGGTACTACGGAGATGCCGCCAACGATTCCACATATCATCACTAGGTGAAAGACTGGTCAAGGTACTCAGTACAAGCCCTATTAAAATGCTTATTATACCCCTATTATTGCTGCTATCCCTACCATCATTAAATAATTTAAACCAAACACTTTGCTCCTTTTTATACTTAAAGTTTTTTTTAGGTTTATCTTGTATCCTAAAATTTATATAAGTACTTCATACACTGTAAATAGAATGTCAGTTAATTTATTTTACAGGGCTAGTTGTTCTCAACTTAGTGCCATTTACATAGGTTCCGATGTCAAGTTACTTGGATAATGCAGATAACGCAAAGAGACTAATTAGCGCTCTTTATCATCAGTATCACTTTCAGCAAAAGCTTCTTCCCATGTACCTTGAGTTGCTGCACGGCTATATTCTGTTACTCTATTTTCAAAGAAATTCGTATGTTCCACACCATTTAGTATTTCGTCAAGCCATGGAAGAGGGTTGTCATTAATATCATACATAGGGTTCAGACCTAATTGCGTTAACCGCCTGTTCGCTATATAGCGTATATAATTGCGCACTTCTTCTGAAGATAGTCCTTCAACGTCTCCTAAATCAAAGGCAAGCTTTACAAATTCGTCTTCAAGTCCAACGATAGTGCGACATGCAGAACATAATTCCTCTTTGAATTCGTCATTCCAAATTTCATTATTCTCTTTAATAAACGTGTTGAATAAATTGATAGTTGAGTTGGTGTGCAAGGTTTCATCGCGTACTGACCAAGCAATTATTTGCCCCATACCTTTCATTTTTCCAAAACGTTGAAAATTGAGCAAAATCGCAAATGATGCAAATAACTGCAGTCCTTCAGTGAAGGCACCAAATACTGCTAGAGTTTTAGCTACATGTTTTTTATCGTGTTTTTTACTCTCCTCAAATTCTAACATGTATTCATACTTTTTTCTCATAGCATCATATTTTAGAAATGCTTGATACTCACTTTCTGGCATGCCAATTGTATCTAAAAGGTATGAGTAAGCTGCAATGTGTATAGTTTCCATGTTAGAAAAGCTGGCAAGCATCATGCATATTTCTGTTGGCTTAAATATATTTGAATAATGCCTCATATAGCAGTTATTTACTTCAATGTCCGCTTGAGTGAAGAACCTAAAAATCTGAGTTAGTAGATTTTTCTCCACATTTGAAAGTTTAGTTTTCCAATCTTTTACATCGTCAGCAAGCGGAACTTCTTCCGGTATCCAATGTATCCTTTGTTGCTGTAGCCATGCATCATATGCCCAAGGATAGTTGAAGGGCTTATATATTGGATCTGCTTTTAATAATGACATAGAGCACCTAATTGTTTTCTAAAGTAAATATTATATTAAGCGATATCAAAAGTCAGTCAATTTAACTTTTACAAAACTTGACTACAGGTAGTTTATTAGTGTATTGTAATTTCACAACGATTTATCAATAAAGATGCAAGCATTAATATTTCTTGTTTTACTACTCCTAGTAAGCTGTACATACACTATTCACAATCACGGAGCTCCAGGCATTAGCGTTGAATTGTGGGACAAGATAAAAGTAGGTGATAATAAAGGAAAAGTGGTTCACACTTTAGGGTCGCCAACATTAGTATCTAAATCTGATGAAAATGTTTGGTATTACATTTCATATAGAATTAAACAATCTAATTTCTTAGGAAAAAGGAAGTATAGCAGCAAGTCTTTGCAAATCTCGTTCGATCAGGATGATAGAGTTACAGATATAAAAGAAATTAACGTTGCAGAGAGGTCTTTAGCTATTGTTGATTAAAATCCGCTGACTATAAAGTTTTTCTGTAAAGAGGGTATCTCCCTGACACTGGTTCCCTTAGGTATCATTAAGGTAATCTATCTTCCTGTCATCCCAGTACTTGATACTGGATCCAGGGTATTATTTTAGTAATAAATATCTAAGAAATTTGCCAAGTGAGAAAAAAAGGGCAAAAGAAACCCAGTTGGTGCTAGTTATTTAATTAACTTTATAAATTGGCGTTTTTTACTGTCTTAAACGCTTTAACAAACGCAT
>NZ_JADAKK010000006.1:0-7357 GCF_020278625.1 Wolbachia endosymbiont of Mansonella ozzardi | reverse complement strand
AAACAATAGTACACCAAGTACATTGAGTTTTTTGTCGTTTAATCTGTATAGACTAAAGATAAATAATAGCTTCAGTACTATGATAAGGGTAACGGCAAAAGTTGCTAAGCAGTTTTTTTATGTCGGAACTCTTAAACAAGTTTTTATTCCTCATGAGTAAATTAATGCTATTCTTTTATTACTGATCTGAAGTTTTTTTATGTTCATACACTTGCGTGTTCACAGTGTTTATTCATTGCTTGAAAGTTCGGTTAAAATTGAGGAGCTGAGTAGCCTTTGTTTGCGGAATAAAATGCCAGCAGTTGCGATAACTGATTCAGGTAATTTATTTGGCTCACTCGAATTTGCAGAATATGCGGCAAGTAGAGGAATACAACTAATAATAGGGTGCAATATTACAGTTCAACACTCAGAACAAAATCTACCCATATTATTGCTTGCAAAAAACGAGCGAGGGTACGCTAATTTGGTCACTTTGGTGAGTGAGTCCTTTAGAAAGCGCAAAAATAGCAGCGATATTCCTTACGTTGATTTTGATTGGCTATTAAATTTAAGTTCAGGCCTAATTGCCTTAACCGGTGGGTATGATGGTATATTGGCTCAACTGTTGTTGAAGCAAGATAAAGAAACGATAAAAAGACTGCTCTCAGCATTCAATGGTCATTTATACGTTGAATTGCAGCGTCATGGGCTTAGTAAAGAGTTGGAGCTCGAAGAAGCTTTAATAGACTTTGCTTACCAGCACGATATACCGCTGGTTGCAACAAATGATGTATTTTTTCCCAACAGATCTGACTATGAGGCTTATGATATATTAACGTGCATATCAGAAGGAAGTTATGCTCTCGAGAATAACAGAAGGAAGCTAACTACTGAGCATTATTTCAAATCTGTGGCGGAAATGGAGGAGCTATTCAGAGATATCCCTGAAGCGATCCATAATACCTCAGTAGTAGCCAGAAGATGCTCTTATATGCCAAAAAGTAGGCAGCCTATTTTGCCTAAATTTCCTTGTCGAGAGAATAAAACTGAGAATGAAGAATTGAAGGAACAGGCAATTGCGGGGTTGGAACTTCGTATTGCAAACGAAACGAACATAAACCTTAAGCAATACCACGATCGGCTAAATTACGAACTAAGCGTAATAACTTCAATGAACTATGCTGGCTACTTTTTGATAGTTTCTGATTTCATTCGTTGGAGCAAAGCAAATGGCATTCCAGTTGGTCCAGGAAGAGGTTCTGGTGCTGGATCAATTGTTGCTTGGGCGTTGCAAATTACGGATCTTGATCCGATAAAATTTGGTCTAATCTTTGAAAGATTTTTAAACCCTGATCGTATATCAATGCCTGACTTTGATATCGATTTTTGCCAGGAAAAGAGGGATTTAGTTATTGAGTATGTTCGGAAGAAGTATGGTTATGTTGCTCAAATAATTACTTTTGGAAAATTACAGGCAAAAGCTGTACTGCGCGACGTTGGAAGGGTATTGCAGATGCCTTACGCCCAGGTGGATAAAATATCTAAGATGGTTCCGTTTAATCCGGTAAACCCTGTAACTTTATCACAAGCGATAGAGCTTGATCAAAATCTGCAGAAAGAAAGGGATAGCGATGAAGTAATTGCAAAACTCCTTGGTATCTCTCTTAAACTTGAGGGGATATATCGTCACGTTTCAACTCATGCGGCTGGAATTGTGATATGCGATCAAAAGTTAGAAAATTTTGTTCCTGTTTATTATGATCCAAATTCAGCCCTACCAATTACTCAATACAGCATGAAATATGTGGAGAAAGCTGGACTAATAAAGTTTGATTTTCTCGGACTTGGTACGCTTACGCTGATAGATCATGTATGTCGTTTAATTAATCATAATGAAAGAAAAATTGATATTTCCTCGGTTCCTTTAGATGATCAGAGAACCTATAAAATGCTCTCAAGAGGTGATTCAATTGGAGTGTTCCAGCTTGAAAGTTCAGGAATGAGAGAAGCTTTAATCAAACTAAAACCAGACTGTATTGAAGATATCATCGCTTTGATTTCTCTTTATCGTCCAGGGCCAATGGATAACATTCCAACTTATGTTGCAAGAAAGCACGGGCTTGAAAAGCCAGATTATATTCATCCATTACTCGAGGGGGTATTAAAAGAAACATTTGGAGTAATAATCTACCAAGAGCAGGTGATGGAAATAGCGCGTATTCTCTCTGGATATAGTTTAGCTGAAGCAGATCTACTGAGGCGTGCTATGGGTAAGAAAATCAAAGAAGAGATGGATAAACAACGTGAACTTTTCATCCAAGGAGCAACGAAAAATAGTGTTGATTATGATAGGGCAAGTTATATTTTTGACCTTGTTGCAAAATTTGCTGGTTATGGATTTAATAAATCTCACGCAGCCGCATATGCAGTGATATCTTACCAAACAGCTTACCTTAAGGCTAACTATCCGTTGGAATTTTTCACAGCCTTGATGAATCTGAATATTGATGACAGGGACAAATTGAATTTATTTTATCACGCTGCAAAATTTATTGGAGTTTCTGTTCTTTTGCCTGATATAAACAAATCTAAAGCTGAATTTTCAATAGAGGGTGAACACATACGCTACGGCATTGCTGCTTTGCGTAATGTTGGTTTTTCTATAGCAGAAGGAATAGTGAATACACGTTTAAGCACTTATAAGGACATATGGGAATTCATTCAAAATTCGGGGCATATAATAAATAAAAGAGCACTAGAAAGCCTAATTAAGTCCGGAGCATGTGATAACGTGCATCAAAACAGAAAGCAGCTATATGAGTCAATAGACACATTGACTTACTTTGCAAATAAAAATAGGCAGGATAAGGAATCGAATCAAGCTGTTTTATTTGGTAATCTTGATGTTCTCAAGCCGAAACTTGAGGATGTAGAAGACTTTAATGAAGAAGAAAAATTAGAGCATGAGTTATTTTCGCTGGGATTTTACTTAACTAATCACCCACTTGAAAAATTTAGGGCCCTTTTGAGAAAGTTAAATATTGGATTTATCGGAGAGAGTAAGACAACAAAAACTGCTGGTGTAATATTAAATGCACGTATGAGAACTTCGGAGCGCGGAAGATTTGTTATACTCATGCTTTCTGATCCCCATAATGTTTCTGAAATAGCATTCTATAATAACGAAATAATAGAGGAGAAAAGAAATTTATTTTCGTCAGGAACGTTTGTTATAATTGATCTTGAGACTTCGGAGAATACGACAAGATTGGTAGGGAAAGATATATCTGAGTTTACAGAAAGAATCACTTCTGTAATAAAGGGGTTAGTGTTAACTGGATGTGCTGATTCACAAACAGCTGCTATGGAATTAAGTTCAGTACTGAAAGATGGAGGTAGAACCAAAATCATGCTGGAACTTCTGCTTGAAAAACATAAAGTGAGTATCTTGTTACCAGGTGCATATTCAATCACTCCTCAAGCTGTTTGTGAGATATCCAATTTAAGTTGGATTAAAGGCATAGAAATTGATACAAATAGCTTGCTTATATAAAAAAGCTTTATATAATGGAGCATTTAATCAGTATTAAAGGAAAGTATAGTGAATCTTTATGAATTTACTTTTATAGCACAACAGGGCCTATTACAGCAAGAAGTAGAAGAAATGGTCCAGGAACTAGGTGTTTTATTGAAGAACATTAAAGCAGATATTATGCTTCAGCAAATCAAGAGCGTTCTAAAAGAAGGAAATGATAAGCTCGCGAAACAGGAGTTAGAGGTACGTGTTAAAAACATTCAAGAAAGTTTAGTTAATTATTCTAATTTTTTGGAAGGTTTTGCAAAAGTTTTATGGACTGAGTTGGAAAAAGATCTTTCAAACTTGAAAGAAGTAGAATCAAAAATTGATAAGGAATTGAAGAGTAGTCTAAAAGGGTTAGGAATAACACAAGATTTCGTAAAACTTCCAGAGTGTGGTAAGCAAATTGCTAAGAGTGCATTTATTCGCAATACAATAAATACTTTAAAGGAAAATATTTCAGAGCATTTAATGAAGCTTTTTCAGGCGGTTTTACAAGGTTTTGGAATCACAGTTTCCAATCAATTGAGTAAAGCGTTAGAGACGCTTTTAGGAAATGTTGAAGCTTCAGGATTGATAAAGTATGAATATTGCGGTCTATTAGACTTTGCGTATCCGATAAACAAGATGAAGAGTGGTCATTATTGTATAATGTGCGTAAGCTCTACTTCAAGTATTATGGATGAATTTGTGCGTAGAGTAAAGCTTAACGAAAATATCATTCGCCACTTGTCTGTCCGGGTTAATAAATTTTTTGAAGGTAAATCTCATATGATGGATAAACAAGTTGAGGAGCAGAGCGCATAATGACAAAAAGACGAGGTAATTTTAATGATTCCTATGTATCTGTAAATAACAGAACTGGGTTTAGGCGTTCTAAAGTTTGTCCTCTTGCTGCGCTGGGAGATGAGGAAGTAGATTATAAGAATACGGATTTATTATCCAAATATATCTCTGACTATGGTAGAATATTACCTAGAAGATTAACAGGTGTGTGTGCAAAAAAGCAGAGGAAATTGCGTTTAGAAATCATAAGGGCACGTTTTTTATCTCGTATTCCTTACTGTACCAAAAAAGTTTAGGTAATTTATGTTAGTAATTTTAAAGGAAAATATAAGGACTCTTGGTAGGTTAGGCGAAATTGTAAAGGTAAAGCCTGGCTATGCACGCAATTTTCTTTTTCCACAAAAGAAGGCGGTTAAAGCTACTAAGGAGAGTATAGCAGAACTAGAGGAGCAGCGTTTCTTTTTAGAGGAAGAGAATATAAGAAAATTGAATTTAGCAAAAGAGCTAGCAGCGTCTCTTACTGATAAGTTTGTGGTGTTGGTAAAGCAAGCTTCTGAGGATGGCAAAATTTTTGGTTCTGTAACAACAAGAGAAATTGCGAAATCTTTGTTGCAAGAGTGTGAAATTGATCACCGTAAAATATTCTTTAATGGAGTAAAAATAAGAAATCTAGGTGAGTATCAAGTGGATATAGAACTTCACAGCGAAGTAGTAATACCAATCACTGTTCATGTTGTGAGATCAGAGACAGATACACATGAATTAAGACAGGTAAAATTACAAAGCCAAAAATCATAACAACAAGAGAGTCGGACTACATGCAAGAAGATATAAACGATAAGTAACCCCTTTCTTGTCATCCGAGTAGCCTTTTTTTGTCATTCAGATCCCTAAGATGTCATCCAAAGTAGCTGACACCTGAAGTTGCTTGAGATGCTATTTGGGCTTATCTTTTCTCGAATAAATTTATATTAATTCTGGAACGCTTATTACTAAAGACTTAAACAATATGGCCATTGATCAAGCTATAAAATAATGAATCAGTCAGTAAATTTTTTGTTAAAAGTGTCGGCCAAAAGCCATTCTGGACAAGGTTTCGCGGGTAGGTTTTGTAGCAAGAAAAATGTGTTTGTATAATATTCCATAGCAGGCTATAATAAGTATAATATCAAATACTTAACGCAGAAAAAGAAAAGCAATAGCTGAGAGAAAATCAGTGTTCACAAGGATGAATTTAAGAAAACAGATGTTAAAACAGGTTAAAAATCTCGAAATAAATAGGGAAGGTATTATTGAAAGGTTGTACAGTGTATGATATAATATACATAACATAAAACTTTATAAAAGTTTATTGACAACTTTACGATTTAGACTTATTAAATATTTGGTACTGTAAAATTGAACTAATTAAGTATTAAAGGAGCAAAAATGGTGAAAGACTTTCCAAAAGACAGCGGTAGTTCAAGCGATAGCTCAATCTACCTCGGAAAAATCAGAACAGAGGAGATTTTACAACAAGAAAAGCTGAGCGAACTAAGGGCTGCTGCGGAAGAAATGTTCCGTAGAGACTTTCTCAGAAGGGCAGAGCTTGAAAGTAAAGCTTGTGAGCAAGTTGATAATATACTGCAACTTGTTGAAGAAAATGAGGATTGTTTCACTGATAGTGGCAAATTGCAGAAAAACTTTTACCATTTTTTCAAACAATTTTTCGACTACTTTGGTTTGGATCTAGATTTTAAAACCTATAAAGCGATTAAGGAAAAGGAAGAGAAGGAGCACTTGCTAATTTCCATAATGAAGTTTTTACGCGATAAACTCAAGAAATTGGTCAGGGCAATTTTTAACTCAAATCTATCTTGGGATCAAAGGCTGGAAAATGAAATAAAAGAGCTAGAAGCAAAATTAAACGGCGGTAAATTATTGGAAGAAGAGTTTGCAAGAGTATGTGGACGATTAGAGGCATTGCGAGATTTGAAACTTCGTTTGCAAACGTTCCTAGCAGGTTGGGTTCTTACAACCTTGGCAGAGTGCTTTTCAGTTGAACTCACAGCTTCAATGGAAACAACCAAAGAAGAAAAAAGAGCAACCGAAAAAGCAGAAAAAACATCATCAAAAGAAACTAAAGAAGTTCGTGAAGACTTGGCAATAAAGGTGGGTGCAAAAGAAAAGCCTACAGTTATTGTTCCAGTTTCCATCTTTGATTTTTCATCTGGTGTTGCAAGGCTAATCACTCTATCCAAACTAGAGCGCGATCTTTTATTAGATTTCCTGAAAAATTTGGTGTGTTCTGTGTACAAAGATGATACGAATAAGGAGAATAGTGGGATATCAAAACCAAAAGTGAAAGAAAATAAGGGAGCAACACAACCAGCACAAAAACCAAATTTAGCTGAGCGTTTAACAGAAGTTCCAAAGTGGCAAAAAGTTCGGACAGAACATAGAAGATGGTTTGAAACTGATGAGAGTAAATCAGAAAAAATGGATGTAGGTAGTAATGCTAAAAGTCCTCGAAGAGGAGCTGATGTAGGGTTGCCTCCTAATCCTGAAAATTTTCCTAAAGTTGATCAATTTCAAGTTCCATCAGAAACTAATGATGATAGAAAGTCTGGTGCTAGTGCTGAGCGTGAACCCCAGCGAAGCTCTGTAAATAATGCTCAACCACCAAGCGGGTTTGATAATGTGAAAGTTACAAAGGGTCAATCAGTAGGGAAAGCACCATTGAAGGTTAGATGATATGAAAAGTAGGACCATGTGAGATCAATACGAAAAGATGACAAGACAATAGAACCGTCCTGATAAATTGTAACATCCTATGGGTCATTTATATGATAAAGGATGATGTTATTCCGGTGTCCCGACACTAGAATCTAGAAACGCATTGGGTTTAATAAGCATAGGTTTTACGCTAAATAATGAGTGTTTTTGATGAATTTGCGAAGAAAACTGGATTGTATATTAAAATTAAAGCCGTAAAGCTATAATAAGCAAGGAGTGGTACTGTTGACTAGATTG
>NZ_JADAKK010000056.1 GCF_020278625.1 Wolbachia endosymbiont of Mansonella ozzardi | reverse complement strand
GATGTGCATAAAAAGACAAAAATTCGGATTTGAAGAAATTTACGTTTCCTCCCAATCCTGAGATGTCCTGGCTTAAGCGCAATAAATAACCATCTCTTGGAACGTATAGATTATCTAATTTATTATACGCTAATGTGTATCCTACTGATGAAATGTGATATTCACCTTCTCTGTCCCGTATTATTTCAGGGATACCACCGTCCTTTCCACCCTTATTATCCAAGTGTATATGGTTATACTTATAAGAATAGCGGAGGGAATTAGTTAAGTTCTCTGTGACTTTATGTGATAATTTTGTAAAAAATCCCATGTCACAGCTATCAAAAGTGGTGTTTGGCTTATCTTGTTTTTCATAGAACACGCCTACACCTAATGATGTATCGGAGCCATTAAAATTATTTTCAACGGCTTCTAAATCGGTCGAAAATACGTATTGACTTTTCTCAATGGCAAAGGAGAGCTCTTTTCCGCTACCAAACAAATTACGGTCTTTAAAATCAGTTTTAAAAAATGCTCTGCCAGGAAAAGATACACCTCCTCCTAAATATAACGAGGTGGTGTTTTTTTCTTTAACATTTAAGTTAAGATTTATTAAATCATCATTAATTGCATAACTATCTATTTTTACTGCTTCAAAAAAATCACTACCAATCAATTTTCTATGCGATTTTTGAATCTCAAATGTGTTATAAGCGTCACCTTCTGCTACGCTGAGCTTACTTCTGATTACTTTGTCTAAAGTACGGTTATTACCGTCTATTATAATTTGATTTATGTAAATCTTTTTACCTGGCAGCACCTTATAAGTTACATCTATAATATTGCCACGCTCTGCGTATTCTGGATTAACTTTTGCAAATATATATCCTCTCCCGTTTAAATACTTGTTTATTTTTTCTACCGTATCACTAATTTTAACCTTATCAAATACTTTGTTACCTTCCTCAGTTATTAGTTCTAATATCTCTTCTTTTAGGTTTGGGTCTTGAATTTTAGCTTCAACATCAATTTTATTGCTTCCAAACAAATATTGCTCTCCTTCATCAATCAAAAAAGTTAATATCACTTGATTGTTATTATCAACTTCAGCAATCGGCTGAATACTATTGTTGATATATCCCTTGGATGAATAGAAGCGATTAAGCAATTCCTCGTTGATTAACAAATACTGTGGTGAGTAATGATTTCCACCTTTTAAAATAGCTCTGAATAACTTATTAAATACATCATTACTTTGCGTTTTAATAGCTTGTTCTAGCTCATTTTCTGAAAAGTTTTTATTGCCTATAAATCTTATGTCCTTAATTCTAGATGTTTTACCCTCTTTTATTTTAAAGACCAAATTAACCCTATTGCCATCAAGCTTATTCAGCTCATATTCAATTTTAGCACCAACCTTACCGTTGTTTCTATAAGTTGTGACTAAATTCAGTAAATCATTTTGTAATTTTGTTTCAGCAAAAATAGTTAAGGGTTTTGATTGAATCACGTTATTTAACAGTTCTTTACTTTTAAATAGCTTATTACCTTTCAATATTACCTTGTTAATTAATGGGTTTTCTTGAACTTTTATTATCAAGTTTTTCTCATCATCGATGTAAGCGTTAACATTAGCAAATAACTTTGTTTTGTATAAAACCTTTATAATTGAATCTATGTCGTCGTTGTTTACATAACTACTAGGTTCTAATTTCGTATAAAACTTTATTGTTTGGCTTCCGATTCGTTCATTACCAACGTATTTAATATCCTTTATCTGCGTCTTTTTTTCGTTTTCCGAAGCAACAATTAGTGTAGGAGAAGAGACAAAAATTACCATTAATATATAAAACAGTTTTTTCATATTTATTTAAAAAAGATGTCTGATATCATTCGAGATCGCAATTGCCATCAGCAAGAACAACACGGTAGCACCAAAAGTGGCAGCATATTTTTGACATTTCAAACTCAAATCTCTGCGCATGATCACTTCTACAACGTAGAAAAATAAATGCCCACCATCCAATGGTAAAATTGGCAGCAAGTTAATCGCAGCTAAAGTAGCTGAAAGAATCGCTATGAAATATAAAACCATAGTGAATCCCTGTTTAGCTGATTGTCCTGAATATTTTGCAATTTTTATTGGTCCACCTATTTCATTTATGCTTCTCTTACCAACGATAATTTGAAAAAGAGCTTTGATTGTTAAGCACATAGCGTGGTAAGTTTCACTTACTGATAGGTTCATAGCTCCAAGAAAAGATGATTGCTTTAGCCCTGTTATATCGACTGAAGTAACTCCTATAGTTTCTCTTTCTATCACGTTACCAAAAGCGTCTTCGTTCTTGATTGTTAATGGAGTTAAACTGGTCCTGTGCTTCTGATTATTTCTACTATACTCAATCTCCATTCTTGTTTTAGGATTCGATGTTATCACACGTGAAATATCTTCAAAATATTTTATTTTATATTTATTGATCTGTGTAACAATGTCACCTGGCAATAAACCAGCTTGCTCTGCTGGTTTGCCTTTAATTACACTTCCAATCACTGGTGGAGTGCGATAATAGCCTGCTGTGCTAAAGAATATTGTAAAAGCTATAACAGCAAGTACCATGTTTGCAAATGGTCCTGCGAAAACTATTGCTGCTTTTTTATATTGCGGTTTTATATGAAGTGAATATAACTTTTCTTCTTCAGTTAATTTTTGTTGATCAGCTGGAACGCTTCCTGCATTGCTGTCTCCTAGCATTTTAATATAACCGCCCAGTGGAACGGCACTTAATTTCCATCTAGTTCCAGACTTATCATGAAAAACAAAGATTTCAGGACCAAAGCCTATAGAAAAAGACTCAACTTTAACTTTGCACGCTTTGGCGATAATATAGTGTCCGTATTCATGCACAAACACTACAATAGAGATGATTAAGGCAAACGACAAAAGGTCATATACTCCATTACTAAGCTGATTGACAAGATTAGAGATTAATTCCACCTGTATTTTAGATATTAACAAAATGTTAAGTATATTAAAACGCGCCTCGCTTGACAAGTGTTTAATTTAACCTTTAAATTTAAAGAAAGTTTAGTAATAGTGACAGATACCTCTTTATTAAGAAAAAAACTGATGTATAGAAGCTGGCATAGAGGGTGCAAAGAAACCGATATGCTTCTAGGGTATTTTGCACTGAAGTACCTCAATA
The DNA here is from genome assembly GCF_020278625.1 of Wolbachia endosymbiont of Mansonella ozzardi. GTDB lineage: Bacteria > Pseudomonadota > Alphaproteobacteria > Rickettsiales > Anaplasmataceae > Wolbachia. Next base: position 4,437 of record NZ_JADAKK010000056.1, on the reverse strand, counting down.
AGTTTTCCCTAAATGAATTAATCGAGTATGAAAAGATAGTTGATCTTGATGATTATGAATTATATTGCTATATAACCAGCAAAACAAACCTTCCTTCCAACTTAGATAGCAAGATAATGGACTTAATTACTTGCTTTATTGAAGCTAACCCTTTATACACTCAATAATTTTATTTACTCTACTTAGCACTTTAGTGTATTCCGTTCTTTTCTCGTTTCTATACTTTTCACACTCTTGATTCATTTCGTACAATTTTTTTGTTAATTCTAAAACTTTATCCTCAAGAATTAGTGCTGCAATAGGAGACTTAATGCTTCTGAGCTCTTACCGCCAGTTTTTTGAAATATAGAGCTAACTAGCTTGTTAAAATTATTAGCAAGGTACAATAAATGATCCTTTTTTCCACTTTCACAAGATATTTTGTATGCGCTGTTAAATATAACTATTTCTACTACTTGCATACAATGCTAAAAACTTTCATTGTATAACGTTAACTTTACCCCCACTTTCATTTTATTCACTGTATAAACTTTTATTCATTTATTAAATAGGATAATTTTTTACTGCTACGAAAGTATGTTTTAAAGTATTGATTTTTTACAAACTTCTGTGACATAAAGTGACTTGTCTCTTTCAAGTTATAACTCCTAATTGAAAAGGAGCCAAATCCCCTAATTTCAATTCTATTATGACGCTTCAACGTACTCGAAAGTATCTCAAAAAATCTGTTGACTATAGCCGCTATAACCATTTTGTCTAGGAAAGGATACCTCTCTGCCACCTTTGTTATTATGTTAGATTTCGTTGCCATTTACACGAAGCTAAAATTAAAATCATTTAGCAGATAGTATTATATTATATTCTTCAATGCCCGATACTTCAACTTCTATCTTTTCTGACACAGAAAACTTTTTATTTTCCGGTAGATGCTCTTGGTCTATTAAGAGAGTTACATCATTTTCAACTTCAACAACTAGTCCACCATCTTCTCTCTTACCTACGGTAACCTGCATTTTGTCTCCTAACTTGACTTTCTTTATCAATTCTATAAGTGGATCATACTCTATTTGTTTTATGCCAAGGTGAATTCTTGTTCGATTCACGTTAGCCCTTATTACTTTTGCCTCTATCGCATCGCCTATATTATACTTTTTTATCTCATCTGAACCATTTTTAGACCAACTTAGATCTTGTATATAAATTGTCCCTTCAACATTTTCATCTATTTCACAATCATCAAAAATAACAGATATATATAAGCCGGAATTATTTTTAACCTTACCAGAGACAATGGAGCCAGGGGGGTATTTATTGACAAACACTTGCCAAGGGTTATCTACACACCTTTTCATACTCAAACTCATTCTGTTTTTAGTGGTATCGATACTGAGAATTTTAACAGACACTTCTTGCCCCCTAGTTACAAGACTACTAACTGGTAGATTGCTCTTAACCCAAGTTATTTCTGATGAGTGAACTAGACCTTCGATTCCAGGCTGAAGTTCAACAAATAACCCATAATCTTCTATGCTTGTTATATGTCCTTTATGAACGCTGTCAATCGGATATTTTGACTCTACATCTTGCCAAGGGTTATCTTCTAGCTGCTTTATACCTAGGGAAACTTTTGCATTTTCCTTATCTATTTTTATAATTTTGACCTTTATAGTCTGGCCACAAATGAAAACTGCAGATGGGTGACTTACCCTACTCCAAGAGATATCTGTGATATGTAGCAATCCATCTATAACCCCTACTGCATCTGACTCATGGATGCCAACGAATACACCATAATGAGTAATGCTTTTTATTTTTCCTTCTATTATATCGCCCTCATTTAAAGACTCTAAAAACTTGTTTTTTTCACCAGCATGCAATTTTTCCAATACTAACTTCCTTGATACTACGATATTACCCTGTTTCTTATCCATTTTAAGCACGATGAACTTTTGCTCAGTTTCAATAAGGTGATTGGCATCTTTTACTTTCTTCAGATCCACATGACTTAGCGGCAAAAAGGCACTTATTCCATCGCCAAGATCAACAATAAAGCCGCATTTAATTGAGCGTTTGATAATTCCACTGACTTCAGCTTTTGTAACTGTATCTTCTTCCAGTTTATGCCATTTTTCTTCCCTAATTGCTTTTTCACGGCTAAGAACTACATTACCATGATAGTCTTCAATTCTCTCTACGTAAACTCTAATTTTAGAACCAACAACAACCTCATTGTTGCAACCAATCTCCTTGATTGGAATTCTCCCATCAGACTTTAAGCCAACGTCGACCACGATGTCATTAGGATTTATTCGTGTAATGACACCTTCTACTACATCTCCTTCCTTAACTTTATTAATAAAAGAATCTTCAAATAAAATGTTACTTTGATCTTCAAACTGGCCTTGATATATGTCTTCTATGAACTTGTTTGACGATAGTTTTCTGATACTAAGTGGTAGGTTTGCTGTTGGATCGTTATTATTCATGCAATGTGCCTTTCAATTTAAACTTTATTAAAAATAATACATTATATAGTATTAACAACTAGTTACAAGCAGTTTTTTGTTAACTCACCAATAGACTTCTTGAATAAAAAATAGCTTTTTGGTAGCGCGCTAGGTATACAATAACTGTTTCTAATAGAAACAAAAAACCACTTGACAACTTTTGCCATTACCTTTACCACAGTACTGAAGCTGTTGCTTATCTTCAGTACGTACAGATTAAACAACAAAAAAACTCAATGTACTTAGCGTGCTGTTGTTTAATTTTTTGCACTATTTGTACCTAATATCTTTATAAACTTTCAAGGTTTTTACCTAAATACAAGCTAAAATGCTTTATTAAAACGTCTAAGACAATAAAAAATGCCAATTTAAAAGATAGATAGTGAGTAACTAGCTAACGGGGTTTCTTTTACCTTTTTTTTATTTGGCAAATTTCTTAAGTGTTTATTGCTAAAGTAGTACTATGGATCCCAGCGTCAGCTACTCGGATGATAAAAAAAGGGGCTACTTGGATACACCCATAGATCTGTCATTCCAGCGCGTGACGCTGGAATCTAGGAATTTTATCGAGTAGGTGAGTATAAAAGTTATGTTAAAATGTACCACTTTTATGAAAAACTAGATTGTATCCTGTTTCCCGATAAGCCTGAGTATAAATCAAAGCACACTATTCGGGATGAGGATACCAATGAGCATGGTTTAGAAGATTTTTATTTTACATTTATTGAACTGCCAAAATTTCCCAAGACGAAGGAAGATCAATTGGAGAGTACAGTCGAAAAATTGGTCTGCTTCTTCAAGTATGCCGGAAAAACCAGCCAAATGGAATTGGAAAGAATAATAGGAAGTGATTTAATAATGAAGAGAGCATATGAAGAACTAAATAGGTTAACTGGTTAGAAAAGGAGTTCATAGCATATGAGTAAGAGGTAAAGAGTATCCAAGATGAGAAGGCTGTTCTTGCTCAAAAACTTGATGATGCTAGAGAGAAAGGTGGAAAAGAAGGAAAAATTTAAGAAGCTAAAAACCTACTTAAAGCTAGCGTGTCTGTTGACTTGATAGCTGAACCTACTGGTCTTCCTAAAGCTGAAATTGCACAACTCAAAGAGGAAGTTACAAATTAATTTCAAATCGCTTAGCCGAATAGACATGTGTAGATAAATCAAGTTTTCTCATTGTTAAGCTTTACAATCAGAGCAAATCACCTGACCACGTGAGACTGATTTCAGTTCACCAGTTGGGACTTGATTTGAGCAAAATATGCATTTTATTTTATCGCTTGGAACAAGTGAGTTATTAACAGCAATTCTATCGTCAAAAACAAAACATTCACCTTCCCAATTACCATTTTTATTATGAGTGTTTTCAAGATAAGAAAGAATACCACCTTTAAGATGGTACACATTGTTAAATCCAAGGCTTTGCATGTATGCTGTAGATTTTTCGCATCTTATTCCACCGGTACAGTACATAGCCACTTTCAGGTCTTTATTTTTAGAAAATGACTTTGCCCACTGAGGAAATTCACGAAAACATTGAGTATTTGGGTCAATTGCATTTTTAAACTTGCCTAATTTTACTTCGTACTCATTTCGTGTGTCTATTACTAAAACGTCAGGTCGAGAGATAAAATCATCCCAATACTCTGGATCAATACATTTACCTCTAAGAGAAATATCAAGATTGCTTACGCCGAGGTTTACAATTTCTCTTTTTAATCTCACTTTCATCTTACTAAATGGTTGATATTCTGCTTCACTTTCTTTCCACATAAGATCTTCCAGCCTACAATCAGAACGTAGAAAATCAAATATTTTATCAATTGCGTTTCTTCTACCAGATATGGTTGCGTTGATGCCCTCCTCTGCAAGGAGTATAGTACCCTTCAGTGCAACGTCATCGCATGCAGCTTTTATTTCATCTTTCATGT
>NZ_JADAKK010000055.1 GCF_020278625.1 Wolbachia endosymbiont of Mansonella ozzardi | reverse complement strand
CTTGATGTTTTAGACAGTAGATCCTAGTATCAACTGCTGGAATGACGAAAAAAGTTACTTGGATGACAAGAGAAGGGGCTACTTGGATGACAACCTCCTAGTAGGTTCGAATCACAGTGTTAATGCAGTTATAATCATTCAGGTTGGGTAGCCCTAACCACTAGCCTATATTATTTCTAAACGCAATACGCTTACAGAATTTTAGTGTAAGAGCTTGGTTTCTACTAAGGGACAGCATTACGCTAAGAGCAATGCTTGAAGATGAAAGGAAAGAGCCACCATAGCTCAGTATGGTAAAATTATACCAGCGGTGGGAAAATGCCTAACGTTATCCCTATGTTTATTATAAATTGTGCGATAAATTGAATCGAAATACCGAAAATTACCAGCAGATTGAATAATTCACTTTCTCTATATGGACATAGAGTAAGCAAGCAGAAATGATGCCAAACAAAATCAATTTGGCTAAACACATAACCAAACCAAATTCTTCTGCTAGAACAGAAAATACAAAATCTGTATGACTATCAGGAAGAAAGATTTTGACGCTACCTTCACCAGAGCCAACACCGGTTAACTGGCCTTTTTTGAGTGCTTTCAATAATTTTATAACTTGAAGATTATCGCGCTGTACAAATTAAAGAGAAAATTGTAAATCCTTTGCTTTATATGTGGAAAATACAAGTAGCCGTAGCAATTTCAGTTATGACTATTCCTAATATACATACAAAGTATAAAAGTGGTGTACACGCAATAAACATTTGGCAGGTAAAAGAATATGTCAGAGGTATGGACACACTGAAATCAGGATGTAAAAGTACAATGTAAAAATCAACAGAAATATTATGATTGACATATAAACTTTAAACTTCATGCCGATAGCCAAGACACCAGCTATAACAACAGAAAAAATGGCTTTACAAACTCAGATGGCTGAATTGGAATTTTGACAATATATAACCATCATTTCGCCCCTTTTGTTTCCATGTCAAGTATTACCACAGCTGCCATCAGAATAATAAACAGAGCAAAACCCACAAACGAAAGGTTAAGTATGGTTTTTATATTAAGAAAAGAAAATACTACTAAGGTAACCAGTGACAGAACTATATAAACTACATGGCGCTGTATAATAATTTTGCGGTAAAGAAAGACGCTGTGCAATTACGGAACTTGCTGAATGAATAGGAACGAAGCTTATGGTCAGCAAAAGAACTACTGGAATAACGAGATAATAATCTAGTGTTCTATACCAGAGTTTAATGTTCATTTTGTTCCAATATGTAATGCCACTATTCCATAGCTCATATTATGAAACTCAACATCCTTAAAGCCCACTTCTTCAATTTCAAAATTAAACTCAGCCTGAGTTGGAAATTCTCTGATGCTTTTTACCAAATATTCATAGGGACTCTTATCTTTAGCAACTATGCTACCAATTTTGGGAATTACTTTAAATGAATACAAGTCGTAAAATTTGCTGAACATTTCATTTTGATAGTGCATAGGGGCAAACTCCAAGCAGACAAACTGCCCATTTGGTTTTAATACCCTATATGCTTCACTTAAAGCCTTCTTGCGGTCAGAAACGTTTCGAATGCCAAAGGCTACTGTGCAGTAATCAAATTTGAAATCTTCAAACGGTAAGCTTTCTGCATCTGCACACACCCAATTAAAATTAAGCTGGTTTGCATTTATAGCTTTATCACGGCCTCTGCTTAGCATATTTTGATTTATATCACATATTGTGACCTGAGCACTTGGTTCTCTTCTCACTATTCTTATTGCTATATCTCCAGTTCCTCCAGCGATATCCAAAACCTTAGAGTTTTTTGTAAAATGCACACTATTTACCATCTTATCCTTCCATAGCCTGTGCATTCCAAGGCTCATTATATCATTCATGACATCGTAGCGATTTGCTACGGAATCGAACACCTCTTTAACTAATTGTGATTTATCCATACCATTCTCGATTTTTATTTAGGCATTGCGTAAAATCGTTGAGCGCCTTTTATCATAAAAGTATATCCAGTACTCTGCTGCTGTAATACCTTCTTAATTTTTAATCATGTCTTGCAATATTATACTCAATTTTGTGCCATTTATTACAAGTTAAGTCAATTCAAGTACATTCTCAAATTTTTATTGAAACAGATAAAAATTCTTCCTGTATATCAGCAAAATACTAAAAAAACTATCGTCTTTTTTATTGAAAAATTAAAAAAAATACTATATAATTATTATAGCATTAGGCTTTGGTAAAGCTTATGGCAAACGCTAATGTAGCTTTCAGTAAAAAAACTTTGCAGCACTTTGCTAAACTAGTCGAGCTCACTAAGTAGCCCGCTCGAAAGCTAGCAGAAAGGCTATTTAAAGAAGCAATTGAGCGCGAAATGGAAGGTTTTTTGTTACCTTGTGGTTGATGTTAAAGGTGCAGAAATGGTTAGAAGTGAGTATTTAGATTGGAATAAACTATTACCTTCTTAAAGAACGTTATTAAGAAAAATCTTCCGGACCTTCCGAGAAGAATACAGCCAAACATTATGGATACAATACACAATCGGCTCACAAGAGATCATTGAACCTTGGTGAACCACTATATCACAGCTTTAAAGGGCATAGAAGGCTAGGAGTTGGTGTTTATCGTATTGTAAATATTGAAGAGCATGCAGTAATTATTGTTGCAGCAGGTCATGGAGACACCATTTACAAAGAGGCCTTGAAGATAATCAATACAATACACCCTTCAATAACCACTTTTCCATTAAGTTACATAAGTAAATTATACAATAGATATATATTATACAGCCCCTTCTCTTGATCCGTTTTCTATTGAATTAAAAAAAAAATATTGTACACTAACTATAGTCATAGGCTTTGGTAAAACTTATGGCAGATTCAGACATTACGTAGCACTTATCCAAAAACTTCACATCAGCTTACTAGGCGCTAGCTAAGGTTACCAAGGAGTCAGTTCAAGAGTTAGCAAAACTAATCATGGAAGAGTAAGATAGAAGAAATTGCCATTTGGCCTTATCAAGAAGCGCAACGTTCCAGGAACAGAAAGAATTAAGCCCGAAGATGTTAAGTGGAGATGTCGATCACTTGATTAAATTAATGTAACCAATAAGGAAAATGTATTATAATAAAACTTTTATAGCTCAGCGAACTCATTAGTGGCAATACGAAATATTATCTCTCTTATCATGATATTATCTGTAGCAGTTGCCGATATGGCAACTGACCTGTATTCAGTTGCACTACCGAGCATTGCCCATTATTTTGAAGTAGAAGGCCATGTGGTACGGCTTACAATCAGCTTAAATTTAGTTGGATTTGCGATATCCGGGTTAATTTATGGTCCACTATCTGACCATTATGGTAGGCGTCCAATCATGCTGATTGGTATGGCAATTTTTACTTTGGCAAGTATTGCATGTTACATAGCTGACAGTATTGTACTCTTAATACTCATTCGCTTTATACAAGGAATAGGGGCTGGTGTTGCAGGAGTAGTTGGGTATTCAGCAATAAGGGATATATACTCAGGTAGTGAATACTCAAGAGTAATTTCAAAGTTAAATATGGCAGTAGCGCTTTCACCAGGGATAGCTCCAGTGATAGGCAGTTATATAATTTCAAGTGGATACAGTTGGAAATTTTTGTTTTTTATTATATCACTCGCGGCAATTATTATGCTTGTTTTTATTTACTTTAAATTACAAGAAACACTCACTATAAGTAAAAGTGAAACCAGTATAACTAGTGTAATAGTCAATATTCCCAAACAGTATATATCAATATTTAGAAATCATCGTTTCCTTGGGTTCGCAGCTATCCATGGGTTAACTTTCATGTGGCTTTGGGCGTATATTGCTAACTACCCTTTCATATTTGAGTCTATGGGTGTTGAAGTACAATATTTCGGTTATCTAATATCAATTATAGTTACATTTTACATAATTGGGACTTTGATTAACAGAAGATATGTACCAAAAATAGGGGTTAGCCAGATGTTAATAATAGGTTTGATGTTGCCAATAATACCCGAGAGTTTGCTGATATATTTTTACTCCATAGACAGATTAAACGTGTTTGTCCTTCAAACTGTTTGGATTCCAAGCAATATAGGTCTCGCATTAGTAATAAGCAATAATGTAACCTCTGCGTTAGAAACAACCAAAAGTATAGGACTCGGTAGTGCAGTTCTCTCATTCTGCAATATGATGTTCGGAGCCATCGGAGTATATATAGTAGGGAAATTCTTTTCTTACGGTATTTTATCAAATTTACTATTAGCAATAATATGCTCTACAATCGCGGTTCTTATATACTGCCTACTCAGATGTACTGAAAAATATTCAAAAGACTGATTATATAGTAAGCCGGTTCTTTTTTTCTGGCATCAGATACTGGAATTTCACATGGTTATGTAAGGTCTACTGAGTGCGAACCGATTTTTCACACACACGTTTTACTACATGATCAGCACTGATATTAAAATGCTCATAAAGTGTTTCATAAGGTGCTGATTCTCCAAACCTCTTTATGCCAACAAATATACCATTTGAGCCTATATATTTATGCCAACCCATTTCACTTCCAGCTTCAATTGCAACTTTAATACTGTCATTATTTAATATTGCTGCTTTACACTCATCACTTTGCTCGTCAAAAAGTCTCCAGCATGGCATAGAAACAACCCTTGTGCCTATACCTTTTTCCTGCAATTTTTTCCTTGCTTCAATTGCAATTTGAACTTCAGATCCGGTTGCAAATATCGTCACTTCTAGCTTTCCTGAATATTCGCACAGGGTATATGCACCAAACTTTGATAGGTTGGCAGATTGGTGAGAATCAAAGTGAAATTTGCGCATGTAATTTACATTCTGTCTTGAAAGTGCAAAAAGTACTGGTGACTCTTTTTTTTTCAGTGCAATACTAATGCACTCCAGAGTTTCGATTGCATCGGCTGGTCTAAAGACGTACAAATTCGGTATAGCACGAAGAGAGGCTAAATGCTCTATCGGCTGGTGAGTTGGGCCATCTTCTCCTACTCCAATTGAGTCGTGAGTCATTACATATATGACCTGCTGTTTCATCAAGGCTGAAAGACGTATAGCAGGGCGGCAATAATCAGAAAACACCAAAAAAGTGCCACCATAAGGAAGAATTCCGCCATGAAGAGTCATGCCGTTCATACAAGCTGCCATAGCGTGCTCTCTCACTCCATAGTGGATATAAGAACCACTATAATCATTGCTGTTTATTACCTCCATGTGCCTATATTTAGTGCAATTTGACCCAGTAAGGTCAGCAGACCCACCGATTAATTCTGGCATAGACTCAGTTAAAAGTTCCATTACTCTGCCGAAAGAAGATCGAGTAGCTTCGTTTGGCATTGCCTCGTGTATTTGTTTCTTTATGTTAGCCAAATCGCTCTCAATATTACCTGGTAAACGCTTATCAAGTCTTCTTTGCAACTCTTTACTGGTCGAGGACACGTAGTTTTGTTTTGCTCTCTCAACTGTTTCCATCCAGGCATTTTCTACGTTCTCTGGCACATGAAATGGTTCGTGATTCCAATTTAACTTCTCTCTCATCTTTTTTATATCTTCCTCCGTAAAAGCACCACTATGAGCAGAAGATGTACCGGCACGGCTTGAGAATTTTCCGATGATGGTTTTGCAGCAAATAATCGACGGCTTGTCAGATTTTTGCGCTTGCTCTATTGCAAGCGATATGGAGTTAAAGTCATGTCCATCAATTTTGTTAACATTCCACCCATAAGCTGAAAAACGCTTTTCTATGTCATCAGAACAAGAGAGGCTAGTAGCGCCATCTATAGAGATGTCATTATCATCAAAAAGAGCTATCAACTTATTTAGTTTGAGATGTCCAGCAAGTGATGCTGTTTCATGGCTTATTCCTTCCATGAGACAGCCATCTCCTAGCATTACGTAAGTATAATGATTAATTCCAAACTGCTTTTCAAGGATCGATTCAGCAAGTGCCATGCCAACTGAAGTGGCAAGCCCCTGCCCGAGCGGGCCTGTTGTTGCTTCTATGCCAGGAGTCAAACCAAATTCTGGATGACCTGGAGTTTTGGATGTAAGTTGCCTGAAGTTCTTTAACTCATCTATACTAATGTAGCCTGTCAGATATAATATTGAATATAACAACATTGAACCGTGGCCGTTTGACAAAACGAAACGGTCTCTGTTGAGCCATTTAGGATCGTCAGGGTTGTGATTTAGATATTTAGCAAATAAAACAGTTGCAACATCTGCCATACCAAGTGGCATACCTAGGTGCCCAGAGTTTGCTTTTTGTACTGCATCAATTGATAAAAAGCGTATAGCATTTGCCATAGATTCCAAAGGTAGATGGTTCATATGTCAATAGAAAAACTTAAAAGTGAAGTATAAGAGATTAAACTGGCAAAAACAAGTTGACACTTAATGCTAAAATCCTTAATAATCTAGAGTTAGATTGTGAGAGTTTTTATATGACGACTGTTATCAATAGAAAGTATAGAATCAGCCGTAGGCTTGGTATGAATTTGTGGGGTAGAGCAAAAGATCCAGTAAACAAAAGGAAATATCCTCCAGGTCAGCATGGTATTCTTGGGTTTAAAAGATTATCTGATTTTGGTAAGCAATTCGCTGCACATAAAAAATTTAAGTTTTATTATGCAATTTCAAGTAAGCAGCTCAGGCGTATATTCTTAGATGCTTATAACAGGAAAGGTTACACAGCTGATAATTTTATTGGTATCTTAGAGTCAAGGCTAAGTTCTGTTTTATATCACTCTGGCCTTGTGCCAACAATTTATTCAGCAAAACAGCTTATATCTCATGAGCATATTACAGTTAATGATGAAGTGGTTAATATATCAAGCTATCGAGTAAAACCTGGTGATATAGTAAAGATAGGAAAGAGAGCAGTAAAGATCCCTATAGTAGTAGAAGCTGTAGAAAAACAAGAACGCAAGGCTCCAGACTATTTAGAAACAAACAGTAAGGAGCATTCAGTGAAGTTTTTAAGAGTGCCTCAATATTCTGAAGTTCCTTACTCAGCGGATATGGAAGTTAATTTAGTAGTAGAGTTCTACTCCAGGTAAAATAAAAAAAGCCCGTGTGGCGGAATCGGTAGACGCAGCGGACTTAAAATCCGTGGGTTTTGCGACCTTGGGAGTTCAAGTCTCCCCATGGGCACCAATTTAGTTTGGTAGAGTATTCAAGAAGTATGAAATGGTTTGATATAGAAGACATCGCAGAAGCTTTAGAGAAAAAGTTCCCAGGCGAAGATGTAGTTAATATCAGGTTTACTGAGCTTAAAAAAAAGGTCTTGAGTTTAGAAGGATTTGACGATGACGAAAAACGTTGTAACGAAAAAATACTCGAAGCCATTCAAGTAGCTTGGATTGGAGAAAGATCTTAGGCCGCTATCAAACGATCTAATCAACGCTCTTTTCCTGTTATTCCAGTACTTGACGCACAGCTGTTGTAACTTGAGTCTACTAGGAAATCCAAGTATCTGGCTACTTAGATAACACCTTAGCGATTTTTACCTTTTTTTCTGCTTATACCAATCCCACTACACGGAAAGGGGACAGACGAAAGTAGAAAAAAGTTATAAC
>NZ_JADAKK010000054.1 GCF_020278625.1 Wolbachia endosymbiont of Mansonella ozzardi | reverse complement strand
CTGTAAGTTTTGAAGTAGTGTGTAGTGCCATCTCTATCTAAAATAGAATGCTCCCTAACTTTATCCGGAGTAGGGCTCTCCCCAGCCTTATCCTTTTTGCACTTTTTGGGAAAATCTAACTTTTCTCCGATTTCCCCGTCTTTTCCTATTAGTTCACCAATTATTACCTTAACTTTAGGATCAAAGTAGTCGTTTTTTTTGTTTGTTATAGGAACAATTCTAACTTGTGGAGATGACATCGCAAGTTGTTCACAGAACGGAGGTGGGCCAGGTGCAAGTGGCACAGGAGCGCATTTCACCACTTTTTGATAGCAAGTATCACAGGTATTTGCCATATCTTCAGGACTAAAAATGTTTGCTCCTTCGTCTGTGCTAGGGAAATATGAAAAAATCCCCATGCAGGCTGCTTTTTGGCTGCAAGCACATATCTTAGGAGAATTAACAAACTTACTTTTCTCTTCGTCAGTGACACCATCTGCCCATTCCCATCCAAGGCCTTCCGCAATTCCTTCCTTAATTTTGCCACCACCTAATATTATATCTCCTTCCCAGTCGATAAAAACTGCTGCAGAAATTCCAGACCCGCTCGCCTGCATTCCGTATATCTGGCGGCATGAAGTTTTGTTGGGTAATATATAACAATTATCTCCTTCATAGTCGCAAACTTGAATCTTCGGATCAAAATAACCACTTATCCCTTGATTTTTCACTGCCGTTACTTTAATTTCTTTTAATAAATGAGGATCAAAATTCAAATTACCCCACTTGCCAGTAACTAAGTTCCAAAGACCTTTTCCTATTGAGCTCTCTGCAGCTTCAACGTCAGTACGGAAATATAATATATCTTGGCAAACATCAGAGTACCCACTATTTGCACCAAGCAAAACCAACACTAGGAAAAAAAATTTGGCTTTAAGCCTTACACTTCTCATAAAACACTGGTAACCACTTATTAACTTCTTCACCTTTTTCTTTTATTGCTTCATACATATACTTTATAGTATCTTTATTAGCTGAAAGTATGTGTATTTCTTGCATATCTTTCAAATCTAAATTTAAAGTTACTAGTCCTTTGTACTGTTTTATCAAAAATAAACCTTCTTGTGTTGGTGTTTGCAGGATTATGTTCAGTTCCTCTTTCGATAGAGAAAATGCTTTCATGTATAATCTATTTGCATTGACGTTCGGCATCAAAATCCTTGTATCAACGTGTTTATCCAAATATTGAGTAAATTTACTAGCAAATGCCAGGTTTAAGTTTTCAGTACTTAGAATTACCACAACATTTAATTTTGTCATCCTGTGCATCCAGTTATCAAACTCTTTCTCTGTGGGAAAAATATTACTTATTTCCCATGCTTCATCCAAAACGAGTATTGCAGGTGAACCATCACATTTTGCTTCAAAAGAGTATAAAAAATAGTAGAGTATCACGGACATACATTCCTTTTGTTTTATAAGGTTTGCTGTGTTAAGAGATATAGTTCTTATTTCCCAGTCAATATCCGATTCATCACCATCTTGAAATAAATAAGCAAACTCACCATCATTGCACCATTTACTTATCTTACCCCCAAGGAGTAAGAGCACTTCAGAAATTTGTGAAATAGAACGTGACCCCCTTGGTATAGCAAATATAGAATCTACGATTTTTTTTATCTTCTCTTCCACATCCACCGAGTTTATATCAGCCACCATTCTTTTGATCAGTTCAGCTAACATATTGCGATTGGAAGTACTATTTTCAATGTTTAGTGGATTAAATTTCAGGCTTTTATCTTTATATTTTGGATCAATTATGTAGTATTTACCGCTCACCGCTTTAGTAAAAATTATTGACTTTCCAGTGTTGTCTAACATGATAATTCTAGGATCAAATTTTCTTGACTCTGACAACAGGAAGTTAATCAGCGAAGTTCTGCCTGAACTTGGAGCGCCGAGTATCGTAGTATGACCACTGTTTTTCTTTCCATGAAAATTAAAAAAGTAAGGGCTTCCTTTTTTTGAAAAAAAGACTGTTACTGCTTCCCTCCACCTTCCTCCTTTTAATGTACCTGACGTAAAATCATGTAGCATAGCAAAGCTGCAGGCATATTTTTTTAATATATTTTTCGGTTGTGCAATAAAAGTAAAATTGCCTGGAAGTTGTGCCCAAAAATGGTCTTCCATATGTAGATCAGCTCTAAACATCATCAACCCGACTAACGACATTACGGCGGACAAATCGCTGATGTTTTCAGCTAGTCTCTTTCTATCGTCAGCAAAAATTGTGAAAATAATTTTCTGTTGACAAAAGTCTATAGCAGAAGTTTTTTCAAGTTCTATTATTTCTTTGATTTCTGGGTTTTGAAGTAAGGTACTGTCCTCACTGATTTGCAGCATATTGATTTGTTTTTTGAATTCTTTGACTGCTTTGTTATTACTAGTGAATATTATTATTTCTGTAATAATAAACTCAGAGTCAAGTTGTAAACACCTATCTATATTTTCTAAAGGAATTTCCCGATATTCCTTTATACAAAAAATAGAACCAAATTTCTGTTGATTTTCAAATGTTGTTTGAAATGTGTTAAAACCAAAAGCTATCTTTAAGTTTTTAACATGCTGCGACAGGTCCCTTTCATATATTGGGTAATCTTTGTATGTTAACGTAACAATATAATGAAGAAATTCTATCATTTCAGAATACATTTTACGCTCACTAAACCTTAGGCCTAGCTTTTTAGCTCCGAAAGGCTCTAAATCACTTTGAATTAAATCAGTTACCCTTTGTAATTCCTGATGGTTTTCTTGTAGATACAGCTTATGCTGATTTTTTATTTTACTAAGAAAAAATGAATTACTAGTATGCTCGCCAAAATCGCTAAGTAATACTACGATGTATAACTCGTTTATATACTGCAGTTTACTATCAGTAAGTTTATTAAGCCACGTTGAATGTAGCTTATCAGAAAAGTCTCCAGTCTTATTCCATTTTAAACTCAGTTTATTGCGCTTTCGGACAGTATGAATCCAAACGGTGAAATATAAGCTATTGATATTTTTTGATATGCTTTTTCTAATTTCAGTTCTAAGGTCGCTGTAGTTATCAGCAGAGGAGTAATCTTCTAACTTGATTATTTTTAATAATTCTCCTTGTTTTGTCAGTATGGTTTCTTCATCATAATGACAAGCGTAAGGGATAAAGTCTAAATCAATACTTTCTAGTAATGCTAAATTATTCTTTTTTTCAAGCTTAGTGTTAATTGCTGGTATTTTTAGCTGCATACAACATTATGTGCGCTCAATAAAGGTATTGATCTTAATTTTTACCTTTTTCATCATCAGGTTTTACTTTTACAAAACTAAACTTCTCTTTCAAGTAGTCAGTTGCTTTTTCCGTGCTACCGAACATCATGACTAGTACGCTAAACATTATCATGAAAAAGATCAGGCCCCTAAACAATATTGCAAGTATCACTACAGCTATGCATAATCCTATGATTGTCGAAGGACTCATATTTTCTAAGGTATCTTTAACTGAAAATGAAGAAGTGAAATTCTTTACCGTTTCTTGTATATCCTTCAATTCATTACCCACTGAAATCGCTTTGCCTGAGTATGATGTAAAAATGAGGCTTAATAGGGCTATAAAAACTAAAATTTTATTCAATTGAATGTGCATCAACTAAATACCTTTTAAACACCACCTGATTATAACAACTTTCACATCAACAGGCAAGAACTGAATTTGTTTATTCACTACGAGTAACATATATTTTATTTTTACCGCTGTTTACTATCATCAATAAGAGGGCTCAAATCGGTGGATGTTAATTTACTTGAAGGAGGGAGTAAACACCGTGTGACTGCTGCTACTATAGCAAATACTATAGACATAACCAACAATCCTGTCCCTACCATCTCCAAAGTTACTACTCCTGTGATAAGACATCCTATTGCGGAGAGAGCACAACCTGTTGAAAGTGCAATGCAAAAATTTCTGTTATTTGGTTGTTTTTCAGGTGGAGTATCTTCGCTATTATTTTCATTTGCAGAAGATTTTTGCGCGATTGCAATGACATTTTTTCCGTTCTTTTTGTCTTCAGGTTTCATTAAATCCCTTGTATTCTTATTTGTTCCCGAAATAGCTGACGCTGAGACCTTTGGCTCTTCTTTGGCTACAATCACGTGCTGTAATGGCACTTTGGTTGATTCTTCTTTAACTTGGTATGCTTGACTACCTGAATTTTTATTTTCTTGCTTCTTTGGCTTTTCTTCTGGATCCTGCTCTGGTTGCTTAATTTCTTCTTTTTGTAGATTATCATTTCCTCCAACAGAGCTTGATACTGAGCTTACACTTCTACTTAATGGTGATGGTGAGTTTTTCTTGCTCGGCACGGGTGGGTTTAAATCATCACTGGATTTAGGAGTACCTGCGTCATCTTGTCCACCTATCCTACTATTTCTAAGATCGATTTGATAGTTGCTTCTGCTAATAATGTTTAAAATTATTCCTAATATTTTCCCTCTTCTTGTTTGTGGTCCTTGTGATTGTTCTGCTTCATTGTTAAATACTATAGGTACAGCTAGTTCTTCTGATTTCATTACTTTATCCTTCAATGCTGGAAGGAAGTTCTCGATATAATACTTGTAATATTTTTGATGTTCTTCTTGCTCTATCAGTGATTTTTCTAATTCACTTAATACATTAGGATCAGCCCCACTCTTGAAAAACTCTATGCATTTGTCGAGATCTCCCTTTTTTGGGCTTTTACGGTTATGTGTTTTTTTTGTTACCTTTGCGTGTATAGTGTTGTACAATTGTTCGTTAGGATCCCTTTCATTACTCTTAAGTTTTTTTAAAGTACCTAGCATAACATCTCTCCATACATAACAAAATGTATAGATACCTAATCAGCGTTAATTTTACATTAAAACTGGGGAATTATACTCTATTATGGACGATTACGGCGATTTTGCTTATTGGTTGATATTTGCTTTGCTAATGATTGAGTTTTTCACTTCTATAGATTTGTTTTTGATATAATTATTTGCCTGTTGAATTAACATATCTATCACTTCTTTTACGGGTCTTTCCCTATCAACCATGCCAACGCTTTGACCGGCCATTAAAGATCCTGTTTCAATATCTCCTTCAATCACTGCTCTTCTTAGGGCTCCAGCCCAGAATCTTTCTATTTCAAGCTGCCCATCTTCTTTTGAAATCTGTCCTTTTTGGTACTTATCAATAACTTCTCTTTGGTGCTTCACAAAATCATCACTCGCTTTGTTAGCTACGGCTCTTACTGGAATTACAGGAAAATCAGCACTTATTTGTACAGAAGAAACTGCGTTACGCGCAGCCGACTTAATAAACACCTCCTTGAAATTTTTATGGGCAATCGACTCATTTGTGCAGACGAATAATGTACCTATTTGACAGCCACTTGCTCCCATTTCTAGGTAATTCACTATCATCTCGCCTCTTCCTATTCCACCTGCAACAAATACTGGTGTTTGTTCACTTTTAAAGTAAGGTAATATCTCTTGTGCAAGAACAGAAGTACTAACTGGACCTATATGTCCACCTGCTTCCATCCCTTCTATTATTAATGCATCTACCCCTATTTTTACTAACCTTTTCGCAAGGTTTAATGATGGTGCAAAACACATAACCTTAGTGCCTACATTCTTGATTTTTTCTATGCTAGGTTTTGTCGGTAATCCACCTGCAAAAACTATATGGCTTACTTTTGCTTCAATACACACATCTATCAACTCACTCAAGTTTGGGTGAATAGTGATAAGATTGATGCAAAATGGCTTATTAGTGAGTTTCTGTGTCTCTGCGATTTCTTTTTTTAGCAATTCTGGAGACATAGCACCACATGCAATTATGCCAAAACCACCAGCGTTTGAGATTGCTGAAACCAAGTTTCTCTCTGAGACCCAGCTCATAGCACCACCCATTATTGCAAACTCACTACCAAGAAAATCCGTTCCTTTTTTCCAGAGATTGCTCAACATATAATCTATATAATGCGTTTAAAAATGTTTTGCTTATCTATCAATGTGTGTTTTAAAGCAGCAAGTATCACAAGACTATAAAGAATACTGTAAAGTATGTAAGTATCGAATGTAGCCCATTGGCTGCACTAGCTAGCTCTTTGTATTTACTAATCAACAAAGGGATATGAAAAAAATATTTGATCCCCTTACCAGAGGCAGAAAACATGACATAACCAGATAACGGTACCAGTATCATTAAAGCATATAAACCAAGGTGCACTGTTTTGCTTATATTGATCTCAAATCGGGAAAAACTTGCTGGAAGTGACGGAATGAAAGTAAAGGCGCAAAAAAGTATGCGTGCTATGACTAACCCAAAGATAGTGATAGCACAAGCCTTGTGAATAGCGTACATGATGAACTTAATTTCATTGCTAACTGGCAAGCTTTTCATATAAAACCTAGAGCAGAGCATACCGATAATAAAAACAACCATTAGCCAATGAATAATCCTTAAACCTAAGCTATATTTATTGTCTTCCATTTTGATTACTCTAAAGTAGCATTTATATAATAAAGAAACTATTTTTCAATCAAAATTTATTAAAACAACTTAGGTGTGCCGACAATACAGCTATACAAGTAGTAATTTGAAAGCAATCCCTAGTTGTTATCCAGTAGAAACAAAAAAATTACTTGACAGCTTTTGCCATTACCTTTATCATATTACTGGAGCTTCAGTCCATACAGATTAAACAATAAAAAAACTCAATGTACTTGGTGTACTTTTGTTTAATTTTTTGTACTATATGCACTCATGCCTTTATAAACTTTCAAGGGTTTTTACCTAGTATAAGCTAAAATGCGTTTGTCAAAGCGTTTAAGACAATAAAAAAAATGCCAATTTAAAAGATAGATAGTGAATAACTAGCTAACGGAGTTTCTTTTGCCTTTTTTTCTCATTTGGCAAATTTCTCAAATATTTATTAATAAAGCAGCATCATGGATCCCAGTGTCAGCTACTTGGATGATACTCTTGTGATAAGCTTAAATCACAACGTTTATACAGTTGCGTGTCAACTGCTTATATGACATCACTTTTGCTTTAATATTTACCACTCCCCTGAATAGATACATTAAATTTTTACGATCTTATTCTGAAAGTATATTAAATTTTAATCCCTTGAAGCTATTCTTACTTCCTTTTGGGTAGCTGAGAAACTTGCATGGAAGTATATGGAATATCCGGTTGCTTAATAACCTAGTTTGTAGATATATTACTATTCCTCTCGAAACTCTTACCTATAACTTCTGAAGCAACTTTTCCTCCTAAAAAACAGTTTGGCCCTAAACTTTTTTCTCCTCATTTTCTAACTCGTCAAACCTTGCTTTACCTTCATCATCAGCAAACTCCACTTTTATTTCATTACTATCTTCCTCACTACAATGTAAACAAATACTGATCTTTTCTGTTCTAGTAACAAAAGACATTTCAATGCTACCTGAGATATCTGCATAGTTTCTTTTTTCTCCTTAACCTTTTTCAAATTTTACCGAACTCTCCCCGATCTGTAATATACAAACTCTCAACTCTGGGGTTTTTATTTTTTGATTATTTATGATTTGCGCAGGTTCAACAATACTATCTTGCGCACATTTATAGCCCTTCCCATAATAGTCCAAGAGAGGTAAGATAAGGACTTATAGT
>NZ_JADAKK010000053.1 GCF_020278625.1 Wolbachia endosymbiont of Mansonella ozzardi | reverse complement strand
TATAAAGGCATGAGGTGCACATAGTGCAAAAAATTAAACAACAGTACGCCAAGTATATTGAGTTTTTTTGTTGTTTAATCCGTATGAACTGAAGCTAAACAACAGCTCCAGCACCACGATAAAGGTAATGGCAAAAGTTGTCAAGTAGTTTTTTTTCCCTATTGGACGACGTTATAACTTTTTTCCACTGTTGTCTATTCACTTTCTGTATAGTGGGAATTGGCATCAGCTCTAGAACTATGTAAAAAGTCCAATATAGTTACCGTAATAGTAAAAACATGAATAAAAGTATTTCATCATTTGAGAGAAATATATTTTCTAGGTTTGTGAATTTCTCTGAAAGGTGACTTTTTGCACTGCCTTGGGTAAGATGAACGGTAATAGATTAAACGGAAGAATAATCTAGAAATAACGGGTCTAATAGGTGACTTTATACCGTTGTTAAAATCCATATCCATATGCTAAATGCAAAGCTTAAAAGCCCAGTTAATATAGGTACTGTGTTGACCTCTTTGGTCAACATCCAAAACAGCTAAATAATGGAAAAGATATAGAGGAGAGTGGGAAATGCTTCAATGCTGCCGTCCACTCATGTAGGTTTTGGTAAAGATTCAAGTGTGTTAGGAAGAAATGATACAATGAAGTATGGAAGTGCAATACCTAAGCCAAGAAATAAGAAAGTACTAATAAAAGTAAGTATTGATGACTGAATAAAGGCAAAACCTATGGCAGGTGCCATAAAAAAGGTGTAATGCAGGGAACTACAACCAGAGTAAAAGCGTTCCACTGAAAAAACTACCATTAGCTTCATCTGAACGAGAAAAGATGAGAGGAATGTCAAAACAAGCCAAAGAAACATAAGCCTATTGCAAACATTACATATAGTAATATTAGTACAAAAACAGGAGATTATGTATGAAAACTCCAGTCCACTGTACGACCTATGTTACGTAATGTTAATAGCATTAATGACAATATCAACATGCTAGTCAATACTCCAAGAGCATAGGCTATTGACATTTAGTTCTGGTTTAAATGAGTTGCT
Organism: Wolbachia endosymbiont of Mansonella ozzardi; assembly: GCF_020278625.1. Taxonomy (GTDB): domain Bacteria; phylum Pseudomonadota; class Alphaproteobacteria; order Rickettsiales; family Anaplasmataceae; genus Wolbachia. The sequence goes on along the minus strand of NZ_JADAKK010000053.1, from coordinate 6,661 downwards.
AGGGCCATTGATTATTGCTGCTGCTTTTAGAGAAAGAACAGGAAAAACATAAGGCATAAGGTTAAGCACCACACCACCAATAAACGCGTATGCTGAATTTATTAGAAGCCACAAGATTTTACATATAATAAAACTATATACGGTTTGAAGTAAAAGAATCTACTTAAATAGTCAATTAACTTTTTGTGCTGGCATGTTAAAAATTTTACACTCCCTGTGCTGATGTATCAGAAATTTTGTACTTTGCGGGCGTGACTCAGTTGGTAGAGCGTCAGTTGTGGGTCGCCAATTTGATCCTAATCACTTGTCCAACTAAAATTTTTTGCTCTACAGAAATATAAGCGTGAGCATGCTTTATATATACTCTCTTAGTGTGTCCGTTTAGGGGCATGGCTAATATACAAATATTGAAGCTAAAATGGTGTTATGTAAGTGGTTAACACTGGAACTTAGTAGTTTTTCTTACAATTTCGTCAAAACATTAACTTTAACATAAAATAGCCTCTCACGCCTAATGAAACTCACTCTCTAGTATGCTCTTCTAGTTTATGATTTACTAATAGGGTATTTTCGGACGTAATTGGATAAAAATGTGGATATGTTTGACATTTCAAAAAATTGTAATAGCATCTGAAATGCTGAAATTAATGAATTTAAGGGAGAATGGCAATTATTTGGTAATTTAGCTCCAGAGCGTTTACAAATGCTCAAGGAAATTGTAACAATTGAAAGTATCGGTTCTTCTACCCGTATTAAGGGAGCAAAACTATCAGATCGTAAAGTTGAAACAATTACTATCCAAGCTTGATACATACTCATTTTGTTCTCGGAATGGACAAGAGATAGCACAATATACATTGTACGTAAAGAAGTATTTCAAAATTTTGAAAATATGTCATTTACAGAAAACGTTATAAAATAGTTTCATATCTGACTTTTACAATTTTCACATAAAGATCAAAGGCGTATGGAAGAATATAAGAAATTTCCCAACCATGTTGAAGCGTTTGATGAATCTGGAAAAAGCTTAGGCATAATTTTTGAAACATCTTCTTCATTCAAAATAGTGATACAGATGCAAGAACTTATCTATTGGACTAGCCAGCAATTAGAAGTGAAATCGTTACACCCTCTATTAATTATTGGTATCTTTATAGTAACTTTTTTAGCTATCTATCCATTCCTTTCGAGGTGGAAATGGAAAACTATCACATATTCTTACAACTTTCTTGTTGCTAAAGTTAGGATATACATACGTACCTTACAGTTCTCTTGAGACTGCAATTGAAAGTAACAAGGAAAGTTATTACTTAGCTTTGTGTCGCACTCAACAGTCTTTAAAGACTGGCAACTATGACTTCAGTCCATTGCTTATGTTTTTCTTAAGATCACTGCAAAAGAAAAAATCTTGTCTTGATCAAAAGGTGTCACGTGAAAAAATGTTAAATCTCCGTTTCCCACCACTTTCGGCTAAATATTAATTTTACTTAGCAAACACGGACGTCTTACAATGAAGGATTTAGAAAATATTACTAAAGCAAACCGAAGTACCTTAAAGAAGCATGTATCTAATCTTGTAAAGGATAATTACGTCACTCAGCATGGAAAAGGCAAAGCAACTTGGTATGTGGCTCAATAAGATATATATTCATTTGAACTGTAGAGAGGTCTAAGCTATGTTTACTAGAATGACAAAGTTTCAAAAAAAGCCTAATATAACATAAGAAGCTTTATGAAAATCAGAATTGGAGTAATAGGCTGCTTAGGCAGAATGGGCAAAAAAATACTTAGTGAATTGACCACAAATACCAAAGTAGAGATAGCAGGTGCTGTTGCCCGTGCAGATAGTAAATACGTAGGCCTAGATATAGGACCAATTATAGGCCACAGCTTCAATTTAGGAATCAAAGTTACAAGTTCTATTAGTGACGCATTTGAGTCATCTGACGTTGTAATAGATTTTACAACTAAAGAATGTGTGTTAGACTGCCTTAAAGCGGCTGTAAAGTTTAAAATACCGCTGGTTAGTGGTACAACTGGAATAGAAAGTATCGATTTAAAAAAATATGCTGCTGAGATTCCGATATTATGGTCGGCAAATATGAGCGTTGGAGTTAATGTATTATTGAAGTTGGTAAAAAAAGCTGCTGAGCTTCTAGGTAACGAATATGACGCTGAGATTTGGGAAATGCACCATAACTTAAAAAAAGATTTGCCATCTGGAACAGCTATAGAACTTGGTAAAGCAGTTGCTAGCGCTTCAGAAAGAGATTTTCGACTCAGTCAGTATTTTCATAGTTATTTAAAAATAAGAGAAAAGGGAAAAATAGGATTTGCAGTATCTCGTGGAGGTGGGGTGGTAGGAGATCACAGCGTAATGTTTATCAATTCCGATGAACGGATAGAATTAAACCACAAAACAATTGATCGCACAGCGTTTGCTAAAGGGGCTATCCAAGCAGCAATATGGCTATATAAAAATAAAAAAGGAGCACCAGGACTCTATTCAATGCAGGATGTGATATGAACGATACACGTGCCTCTGTTAAAAATTTAAATCTCTGGTATGGCTCTAAGCAAGTTTTATTCGATATAAATTTGGATATTTATAAAAGAAAAGTTACTACTTTTATCGGGCCATCTGGGTGTGGTAAATCAACCTTTTTGCGCTGTTTTAATCGCATGAATGATTATGTACCAGGATGCAAAGCTGTTGGTGAGTTGGTTATCAATGGGCTAGGTAATATATATTCACGTGATATGGATGTTGTGCTACTTAGAGCAAAAGTTGGCATGGTATTTCAAAAGCCAAACCCTTTTCCAAAGTCAATATATGATAACGTTGCTTATGGACCCAAATTGCATGGCATGGTGAAGAATAGGCAAAAATTAGACGAAATGGTGGAAAATAGTTTAACTAAGGTCGGTTTATGGAGAGAGTTGAAAGATAGATTGCAGGACAGCGCATTGGATTTATCTGGTGGACAACAACAGAGATTGTGCATTGCTCGCGCAATTGCAGTGAAACCAACTATTTTGTTAATGGATGAACCATGCTCTGCTCTTGATCCAATAGCAACCAATGCAATCGAAAATCTTATACAAGAACTAAAATTAAGATTTACCATAATTATGATAACTCATTCGATGAAACAAGCTAAGAAGCTGTCTGATAGCATAATTTTCTTTTGTAATGGCAAGATTGTTGAATCTGGAAGTGTTCAAGAAATATTCAAAGATGCTCAATCCCCCTTAACAAGAGAGTATATTCTGGATCATTAAATTCCGCTATGCACAAGAACTTTACTCTCAATAGCCTCGTTGGCAATAACACGGCTTTCAAAATCGATATTTATTATATCAGATAGCGAGTTAACATCAGGATAACCATCAAAACTTTCTACCGTTGACTTCACCACCTTTACTATCTCTAAAAAACTGATTTGTGACTTCAAAAATTTACTAACAGCTATTTCATTTGCAGCATTGAAAACAATACTACTTGTTTGTGGAGCAGAAGAATTCAGCACTTCCATGCTAAGCTTTAGCGCGGGAAAGCTTCTATGATCAGGTTCCTGAAAAGTCAATTTTTTTTGCTTTGTTAAATCTAATTTACGATTTAAAGCTGACCTTTTTGGCCAAGAAAGAGCATATGAGATGGGAATTGCCATATCAGCCTCTGCAAGAACAGCAAAGTTAAAACCATCCTTGTAGACTACAACTCCATGTATTGTCGATTCAGGGTGCACTACTACCTCAATTCTATTTGGGTTAATGTTAAACAAATTATGTGCTTCTATTATCTCTAGCGCTTTATTCATCATTGTTGCACTATCAACCGAGATTTTCTTTCCCATATTCCAAGTAGGGTGACTTAGTGCCTGGTTTGCCGCAACATTTCTTAATTGCTCAAGGCTACAATTTAGAAATGGTCCACCAGAAGCAGTGAGTATAATCTTTTCTACGCATTTATCGTCACTTTGCAAAACTTGAAAAATTGCGTTGTGTTCAGAGTCAACAGGAATTACCTGTACGTTTTTCTCTTTAGCTTTCTTAAGTAGTAATTTCCCACCACAAACAATGCTTTCTTTGTTTGCTAGTGCAATGATTTTGGTACTACTCTCTATAACCTGCATGACTGGTTCAAGACCTGCAATGCCAACTATTGCAACAACTGAGAGATCAACGGGCAAAGAAGCAACATTCGCTAGACCTTCAGTACCAGCTTCTATTTTGATGTTTGTATCAAGTAGACTTTCTTTTAAATCTTTATAAAACCTTTCATCAGAGATAGCAACGTATTTTGCATTTAGCAGTTTTGCTTGATACGCTAGTAGAGCAAAATTCGAATGGGCACTGAGTACTTCTACCTGGTATTCTTCTTTTTTCTTCAGTAGCAAATCTATAGTCTTTTTTCCGATACTTCCTGTTGACCCTAAAACTGAGACCTTCTTCACTAAAACGCACTCATGTTAATCGAACGAGCTAAACCTATTTTCATTTGGCAGTTTCTGGACTTAACTACTAAGTTCATGTCCATGGTCATCGCCAACAGATGGTGAAGGACCGGGCGAAAAAGACTGACCATGGTGATCACCTGCATCATGCATGTCGTGTAAACCTTCAGCGCTGTGAGCAATTTCGTTGTTAGCATGGGGATAATCGCCAGGATGAGGTCCCCCATCAACGTGACTCATACCCATCCCTTCCGATAGCATATCTTCCCCACCTCCACCACCTGAAAAATGTTCTGCAAGGCTTTCAAGAAATTTTATGCCAAACATATTACCTGATTTACCGAACAACGTTACTAAGCTACTACCATTTATCAAACCTTCAAACACGTTACAGTAAGCAGGAATTGCTCCTTCGTGAAAGTTGAACAGCCATTTCATTCCATCTACAATTGTTGCAACAGAGTCACTATGACCAAGACCAAAGCCACTCTTTTCTTCTTGGTGTTCTTGATGTTGTTGTTGGGCTTGCCACTCTGCAATATTTGGACCTTGAGCTTCAGTCATAAACTTTATTCTAAACCTAAAACTACTTATATTTTACCACAAATATTGAAAAATATCAATAGGGCTACCATTTTATGAACGGTAACACGCTTTTAAGCGCTTATTGATGAGACTAGTGAAACGGTTTTACGATAACCGCAACAATTGTAATTATTATCAATACTGTAACGACTTCATTTAAAATACGGAAATAAACGTGATTTTTCCTATTTAAACCCATTGCAAAGTTTTTCCTGTACTTTGCAAGTAATCCATGAACAACAAACATAAAGAATAATGCCAGTACTTTTATGTGAAACCACCCTTCGCGATATGCCTCTCTCATAACCATTAATGTGATGCCAAAACCAAGCGAAAAGAGCATTGCAGGGTTTATAATAAATCTTAGAAGTCTTTTCTCCATTATTTGAAGTAAGCCATCGTTTTCTGATCCTGGTTTTACAGCTGCATGGTAAACGTAAAGCCTCGGTAAATAGAGCATACCTGCCATCCACATTATGACAGAGATAACGTGAAAAGCTTCAAGCCAGTGGTAATAATCCATTACAAAACGTTAAAATTTCTGATATTGTCTGAGTTTAATGAAAAAGAAATAGATATGAAAGCGAAAAATTTCACTAAAAAACAGGTGATTGGATTCTACAGAAAAATGCTACTCATACGCAGATTTGAGGAAAAAGCAGGACAATTGTATGGAATGGGTTTAATATGCGGATTCTGTCACCTATCGATTGGACAAGAGGCAGTTGCAGTTGGGGTGCAAGCTGCATCAAAGTCCGGTGATGCTTTTATCACAAGTTATAGAGACCACGGTTTAATGCTGGCATGTGGCTCTGATCCAAACGTTGTAATGGCAGAACTGGCTGGTAAAGAAGTGGGATGCTCAAAAGGCAAAGGTGGTTCAATGCATATATTTGATATTGAAAAAAATTTCTTCGGTGGACATGGAATAGTGGGTGCACAAGTTCCAATTGGCACGGGGATAGCATTTGCTAATAAATATAAGAAAAAAGACAATGTAGTATTCACGTATTTTGGCGACGGTGCTGCAAACCAAGGACAAGTGTATGAATCGTTTAATATGGCAGCTTTATGGAAGTTACCTGTAGTTTATATTATAGAAAATAATGGGTACGCAATGGGTACTTCTGTAAAAAGATCGACTTTAGTAACTGAGTTATATAGGAAAGGAAAGGGTTTTGGCATTCCTGGAAAGCAAGTTGATGGAATGGATTTCTTCTCTGTTTATGAGGAGGCAAGTGAGGCAGCTAAGTATGTGCGTAGTGGAAAAGGGCCTATCCTGCTTGAAACGAAGACATATCGATATCGCGGTCATTCGATGTCAGATCCTGCGACTTATCGTTCAAAAGAAGAAGTTGAAGATGTGAAGCAAAACCACGATCCTATAAGCACTTTGAAGAAGTACATGGTAGATAATAAGATTGCTTCAGAGGAAGAATGCAAAGCAACCGACAAAGAAGTGCGCGATTTAGTGAAAAAGTCAGGAGATTTTGCCAAAAATAGCAAAGAACCAAGTGTTGATGAGTTATATACTGATATTTACAAGTCTGTCAACCGTTAACTGTAAAAAACTACTTAAAGATTCCTCCGGTTTCCTTATCATAGTATTGAAGCTATTA